>DIKB01000020.1:4019-5529 GCA_002421445.1 Dehalococcoidia bacterium UBA5629
AACAGCATTCCCTGCTGTAACAGGCGAATCGTGACAACTCCCATGATAGGACCGATTGTTGTTCCGAGGCCTCCGATAATAATCATGCCGACGTACAGAATCGAATCGGGAATCGTGAAATTCTCGGCATTCAAATGGCCGATCCAGTGCGCAAACATTGAACCAGCCAGCCCGGCGAAAAAGCAGCCGATGAAAAAGGCAAGTAGTTTATAGTGCAAAATGTTGATGCCCATAACTTCTGCGGCCAGATCATTGTCTCTAACGGCAATAAATGCTCTGCCGACTTTACCTCTCGTTAAATTTTTGGCGATAAGAACGCAGAGCACGGTGATAGTTGTGATGAGATAGAAATGATTGATTTCATCTTTATACGGAATGTGCAAAAATTGGAATAGAGGCCCGAAGAAAGATTGGATGGAATCGAGAATTGGATCGCGCGGTACATTGATGCCGGTAAATCCGCCGGTGAGGCTTGACCAGTGATTGATTACCCAGATGATGATAATCTGGGCGGCGATCGTTGTAATGGCGAGATAGAATCCTTTAATGCGTACCGAAGGGATGCCGAAGATGATGCCGATTAGACCTGCGGTCAGGCCGGAGCAGAGCAGCGCCGCCAGAAACGGTACTCCCAGCTTGCCCATAAGAATGGCCGTGGTATACGCGCCGACGGCCATAAATCCAGCGTGACCGATTGAAAGCTGTCCGCAGTAGCCGGTCAAAATATTGAGTCCGACGGCGGCGACGAGAGTGATTCCGATCAGGTTAATGACGCCGAGCCAGTAATTACCAGCATATAACGGAGCGGTAAACAGCAGAATTAAAAAGCCGATGAGCAGCGCCCAGTGGGTTTTGGTGCGCACGATTGCCATATCTCTGCCATAATCGTAATTGCGTGTCCCGCATGGTAGATCGATTCCCATTATATCCTCTCGATCCGTTTTTCGCCGAACAACCCGTATGGCTTGATGACCATGACGATGATGATGATAATGAACGGAATGATATCTTTAATCCCCGGCCACGTCAGCGGGGTCAGGTAGCCGCCCCCGAGGTTCTCGCAGAGGCCGATGATCGGGCCGGCGATTATGCAGCCGACGAAAGAGTCGAGGCCGCCGAGGATGACTACCGAAAATGCTTTAAATCCTGTTTCAACGAGGCCGTAGGTCACGCCGCCGATGCTTGACATTAGAACGCCGCCGATCGCTGCTACAGTACAGGCGAACATCCATGACATGGAGAAGACGCTGGTTACCGGAACTGCGCATGCCTGAACTGCAAGCTGATCATCAGCGGTTGCCCGCATGGCAATGCCCATCTTGTGATACTTAAAGAAGAGCGATAATAGTCCGAAAAGGGCTAGTGATATCGCGGATGCCCAGAGATATTCCTGAGATACGACTGCCGGGCCGATATGGACGGGTTCGTTGGGGAATAGGCTGGGAAGAGCCGCAACGCTGATCGGCCAGATAAAAGTGACGAGGCCTTCGAGAAAATAACCGATTCCGAG
>DIKB01000157.1 GCA_002421445.1 Dehalococcoidia bacterium UBA5629
GGGAGTGGTTATAGAGTATGTTACCTATAAGCCTTGATTCTCTGAGAGTCAAGGCTTTTTTTGTGCCGCAAAAAGGAGGGAATTTTGACAATATTAATGACAACAAACACGGGAGGTTTTCCCCGTATAGGTGAGGGGAAGAGAGATCAGAAGCTCAGAACAGCCTTTTCCGATATGGATAAAGAAAAGATTACTCAAGAAGAACTGCTGTCAGTCGAAAGAGAGGTAACCTCTGAAGCTATTAAGCTTCAGGCAAAGGCCGGTATTGAATTGGTTACCGATGGACAGATACGCTGGAATGATCCGGTATCCCATGTTCTTGGCTCCGTTGCAGGCGTAGAGATAGGTTCTCTCACCCGCTTCTTCGATACCAATTATTATTATCGTCAACCGATTATAAGAGAAAAGCTATCATGGCAGAGACCTGTGCTATTGGATGAGTTCATCTTTGCCCGAAGCGTTTCGGAAAGGCCGGTAAAACCGGTGATTACGGGACCATATACTCTAGCACGCCTCTCCATTAACCATGCTTATAATAGCTTTAATCTATTCATGGAAGCGATGTGCGATGTAATTGCGAGAGAAGTCGATGCGCTTATTCAGGCAGGTGCCTCTGTTGTCCAGATTGATGAGCCTGCCATACTGCAGAATCCTGATGACATTGAAATGTTGCAGCAGATGATCAGTGAAATAGCAAAGAAGAAAGGCGAGGCCAAACTGGCGCTCTATACCTATTTCGGAGATGTCAGCCCTATCTATGAGAAGCTGCAGCAGTTTCCTCTCGATATCCTTGGTCTGGATTTTAGTTATAGCCCGAAGTTACCGGAGGTTATCTCATCTCTGGGGACAGCAAAGACGCTGGGATTGGGGCTGATCGATGGGCGTAATACTAAGTTGGAAATGGAGTCTGACCTTTTTAAGTTGCTTGATGTATTGCTTTCCGCTCCCGGTGTAGACGACTGCTATCTCAACCCCTCATGCGGGCTTGAATACTTACCTAAAACAAAGGCAGCGGCCAAGCTGGAAAACATGGTGAGACTGCGCAATAAGTATTTAGGAGGCAAACATGAGTAGAGAGAAATTAAAAAAACTGGGGCTGGATTTGCCCGTATTACCGACCACCACTGTAGGCAGTTTACCAAAGCCAGACTATATTCTGGAAGCACGGGCGAAATACTCACGCGGGGAGATAAAGTATACGGAGCTGAAAGAGCTGGAGCTCAAAGCTACTGAGTTCTGGGTGAAAAAGCAGGATGAGATCGGCCTGGATATCCTTGTGGATGGTGAGATATATCGTGGCGATATGGTCGCTTATTTTGCCGAGACGATGAAGGGATTTCAAACTGGGGAGTTGGTTCGCTCTTATGGCAACCGTTATTATCGCAAGCCGATAATCTCGAGTGAGATCGAATGGTGCGGGCCGATTACCGTGGATTGGTGGCGATATGCTCAATCGTTTACAGCAAAGCCTGTAAAAGGCATGATTACCGGCCCGTATACAGTTATGGACTGGGCTTTTAACGAATATTATCCCACCAGGTATGATGCTACTATTGCTATCGCACAGGAGATCCGAAAAGAGGTTGAGGCGCTGGTTGCTGCCGGTGCCAGGATAATACAGGTTGATGAACCGGCGATATCCACACGTCTTGACGAATTACCTTTCGCCCGGGAGGCTATGGATATCATCACAGAGGGAATCAGTGCCTACTTTATCTGCCACATTTGCTATGGTAATTTTGCCCCTGTGTACAAACATATGCTTTCTCTTGCCGTGGATAATCTGGATCTGGAGACCAGCCATAGATTATTAGCGCTGGAAGAATTTCTTAAAGACAATGTGTTCGATAAAGATATCTCTTATGGGGTTATAGATGTACATCAACATGCGATAGAAAGCGGTGATGATATCTCTTCTACCATACGGCATGCTCTTACGCTCTTTAACAAGGACACAATCTGGATCGATCCCGACTGCGGGCTTAAAACGCGTACGGTTGATGAGGCTATAACCAAGCTGACCAATATGCAACGGGCTGTCGAACAGGTGCGCCGGAAGATAGTATAAGAGAATAAAAAAGGAAAGGAGAGAGGTAATGGTACTGAACAGGGTGGGACAAATCAGAAAACGCGACGGCAGAATAGTCGCTTTTGAGTTGGAGAAAATAACACAGGCTGTGGTAAAGGCAATGCAGGCTGCAGGAGATGATGACATTGAGAAGGCGCAAAAGGTCAGCCGGCAGGTCGTTGATATCCTTGAGATAACATGCAGAGGCTTGAGAGTGCCCGATGTCGAAGAGGTTCAGGACCTTGTGGAAAAAATACTTATCGAGAACGGATTTGCCACGGTTGCCAAGGCATACATCCTTTACAGGGAACAACATGCTCAGATTCGTAAAATGCAGGAGCTTTTTACCGGCGCCGATGTGATGATTGACAAGTACCTCGGTGAAAGCGATTGGAGAACGAAAGAAAACAGCAATATGAGTTACTCCTTGCAGGGGCTTAACAATTATATCTCCTCCGATATCGTTGCTCATTACTGGCTGAATCGTATTTATTCGCCGGAAGTAAGAGGATGTCACATTTCAGGTGATTTTCATATACACGATCTTGGTATACTCGGTGCGTATTGTTGCGGGTGGGATCTGCGTGCTCTTCTTCTCGAAGGTTTCAAAGGGGCGGCGGGAAAAACGGAAAGTTCGCCGGCACGTCATTTCAGAAGCGCGCTGGGACAGATAGTCAATTTCTTCTACACCTTGCAGGGGGAGGCGGCCGGCGCTCAGGCGTTTTCCAATTTCGATACATTGTTGGCGCCGTTTATTCGATATGACGATCTAAGCTACAAAGAGACGAAACAGGCTCTCCAGGAATTTATTTTTAATCTGAATGTGCCTACTCGAGTGGGATTTCAAACTCCTTTCACCAATCTGTCATTTGATCTCACTCCTCCTTCATACCTTCGTGATGAGGCGGTAGTTATCGGTACTGAAATCAAAGATGCCAGCTATGGCGAATTTCAGAAAGAGATGGATACGTTGAATCGTGCCTTTGCGGAAATTATGTGCGAAGGTGACGCACGAAACAGGATATTCACCTTTCCGATACCAACCTATAACATTACTCCTGAGTTTGATCCTTATAATCCCAATCTGGATACGCTCTGGGAGATGACTGCGAAGTACGGCATCCCGTATTTCGCTAACTTTCTGAATACAGAGATGCGCCCGGAGGATGCCCGAAGTATGTGCTGCCGTCTGCGTTTGGACGTTCGCGAGATCAAGAGGCGTGGTGGAGGTTTGTTTGGATCAAATCCTCTTACCGGCAGTGTCGGTGTCGTTACCATTAATATGCCACGTATCGCTTATTTATCGAAGAGCGATGACGAGTTCTTTCGTCGTCTTGATAATCTGATGCAGCTTGCCAAAGAAAGTTTGGAGGTGAAACGAAAAGCATTGGAAAGGCTTACGGAAGAAGGGCTTTTCCCTTACTCAACTTTTTACCTGAAGTCCATCCACCAACAATCAAAAGAATACTGGGCGAACCATTTCTCCACTATCGGGCTTATCGGAATGAATGAAGCCTGCTTAAACTATCTGGGGAGCACGATAGGGACGGATGAAGGGAGGAAGTTTGCTCTTAAAACACTTGAGTTCATGAAAGAGAAGCTCAGTGCATTTCAGGATGAAACCGGCAATCTCTATAACCTTGAGGCTACGCCCGGGGAAGGCGCGAGCTATAGACTGGCATTAGCAGATCGAAAAAACTATCCTGATATAATAACGGCCGGTACCAATGAGCCTTACTATACGAATTCAACGCAGCTGCCGGTAAATTATAACGATGACTTCTTTGAAGCATTGACATTGCAGGAGGAACTTCAGCAGCAATATACGGGCGGTACGGTGTTCCACTGTTTTCTCGGGGAGCGCGTTGACGATCGATCCACAGCACGCGATCTGGTGATAAAAGCGGCGAAGCGGTTCAGCATACCTTATCTTACGCTGACGCCGATATTCTCTATCTGCGCGGAGCACGGATATATTCGGGGTGAAGTCAAATTGTGTCCAATATGTGGATCAGATACGGAGATTTATTCAAGGATAGTCGGTTATTTCCGACCGGTAAACCAATGGAACAAGGGTAAATATGAAGAATTCGGAGAAAGGAAAACGTTTGCGCTGAGGCCATATGATGATAGCTGGAATAAAAGGTATATCGCTGATAGATTATCCGCAGAAAGTGTCGACGGTTCTTTATCTGAGCCGGTGCAATTTCCGATGCCCGTTCTGTCACAACAGCCGGTTAGTTTTAAATAGAGATATAAAACCTGTCGGGCGGCAGGAATTAATGAGGATACTCCTTCCGCGACGTGATTTCATCGATGGTATTGTCATCACAGGAGGAGAGCCGACTGTTTATCCGAATATCCTTGAATTAGCTGCCTCAATAAAAAAAATGGGTTTCGCGGTAAAACTGGATACCAACGGCAGTAATCCGGAGATACTGAGTGCATTACTGAGCAGCGAAACAATCGATTTTGTGGCAATGGATATTAAGACGACCTGGGAAAAGTATAAACTGGCGGCAGGTCTTGACGTCGATTGCGGACAGCTTGTGAAAAGCATTGAACTCATAAAAGCATCGCATGGCGATTATGAATTTCGTACCACCTGTGTGCCGCGGCTCGTTGAATTGAACGATATCGAAGAAATCAGCAGGCTGGTCGGCATCTCGGGGAAATACGCTTTACAGCAATTTCAACCTGAAAATACTCTCGATCCGGAATACGCTAAAGTAAAGCCCTATTCCGCGGAAACGCTGATTACTTTCAGGGAAATTGCACGTAAAAATACCGGTTCATGCAGATTAATCGGTGTTTAGCCGTCGCTGGCCGATGTCGAATTATAAAGTTGTGGTATTTATTTTCGTAATTGATACGGCGCGCCAAAACCTACAGTTTCACCGCCTCAAGCAACAAAAAAATCGGGGTGGTGAAGTTTTGGCGCAGCCATGGATTGCTGTTCGACGGCGGAGGCAGAGCCGATCTGCTTGCCATTCAGCATAATCTTCTCAATCATCGCACCGGTCACGTTATCCTTCCCCCTGATTCCGATGCAGTCACCCGCCGTGCTGATTCAAACATTCAGCACGTAGCTTTCCATTAAAGCCCTCTATGTAAGCATTTTCTACAGGTTTTTATGGATAAAGATTGATGATAGAATCGAACTGCAAGATAGATTTATAAATATGCCAAAGGAAGGGAACAGAAAAGGGTTTGCTGATTACTGGTAGTTTAAATTATAGGCATATGCATAACTACCATCTATTCGTAGCATGGCATGTAATTTCCCGGCATTAGTGATATCCCAGCTGCCTTTATATATCGAATAGCCCCCTGCCTTGACCTCTTCGAACTTACTGTCA
>DIKB01000146.1 GCA_002421445.1 Dehalococcoidia bacterium UBA5629
TCATCTTGTATTGGAAGAGACTCCCTATTGACAGGCAACACTATTTCTGTTACCATAACTAACAAAGGGTGTTAGTTAGGTAGGATATATTGGAATGAAGTGCCCTGAGTGTCGGAGTACAAAGTTGATAAAGTTTGGTTGGAAATTCGCCAAGAACCCAAAAACGGGGAGGAGGCGACTGGTGCAGCAATACCAGTGCAAGAATTGCGGTCGAATCACGATAAAACCGAGAGATAACTAATAACAACTGATAGGATGCGATAATATGAGTATTGTTATTGCAGGACTTGCTGGCATTGGCGCTGTAACCTTCGCATTTGGAATTGCCCTTGCCATAACTTGGCTTACTGTTTTTGGTTTTTGCCTACTTGCAATTGGTGTAGCCTTACATGCTCTCACAAAATAGGCAAATTGAATATTACGTTGCGAGTCACCCATCGTTGCGAAGTATCCCGTAGGGTATCTGCAGATGGATGGCTCGCACGAAAACAAGAGGAATATTTTAGCAATGGGGAGGAAATATGAAAAAAGCCAAGGTCAAATTGACGACAACAGCATCGATAGTGTCGGTATTTTCTATAATTATTACAATGTATCTTTATTTACCTCTGGTTGTTGGGATGATGACTATTCTTACTCAAGGTGGAGATATAACTAAACCTGCCGAGTTGTCTATACAGTCATTTACGGGCTTGATCGTGCTAGCGGCTGCCTTAGGTGGCTCCTTATTATGGTTTGTCGAACGCTATCAAAAGAAAGAACTAGAGACTGATTCATTTGTGAGGTCTGCTACGTTCGCAGGGAAGTTATTTCTATACTCAGCTTTGTTGCTATCACTATCAATGGTACTTTCACCTTTACTGCCACTTATTAAAGATGCAACGGATTGGTACTACGTAAGCATAAAGTACACAATGGTATCTACTTTTTTAGCAGGTAGCATCTTCTTTATAATAGCCAACATTATGGGTTTAATATATGCATGGAAGTTGTAGACTAAAACTATAAAGTAAGGCAACAAAAAAGCAGACTGCTCTCGGCATTCTGCTCATAATTTTAATAGGTTGTTGGTATCGGGGGTTGGATTCGAAAAGACGACGGCAGGATAGGTTAAATTCGTTGGTGGGCTCAGCAGGGATCGAACCTGCGATCAATCGGTTATGAGCCTCTGTAAACGATGATCACAACATTTCTCGTTCAATTTGCACTTGCTGTTCAACGGAAGCTCCTCTATAATGGCCGTGCCCATGAGAACAGGGAATTTCAAACACGGATCATCTGCCAGAACGATACTAAGAGGATTTTATATCCTACTGTTGCTGGCTGCATTTATCACCGGCATCAACCCGCCGGATATCGAAGCAGCTTCATCACGGATCGATGTGCTGCGCATTGAAGGGACCATCGTTCCTGTCGTTGCCGATTACGTGGAGCGGGGCATCAAGCAGGCTGAGGAAAATGACAGCACCGTATGCATCATCGAGCTTGTTACTCCCGCTAATGGACATGCACAAATTAACCTTTTTGTGTCTTAATTTTAAACGAAATATCTAAATCAAGAGCACGTGTAACCTTAAAGAACGTATTCAATGTAGTGTTATGGTTACCCGTTTCTAATCTGGAAATCGCTGGTTGTTTCATACCAACCTTCTTGGCAAGTTGCGCCTGACTCATTCGCAGCTTATTTCTTCTTTCAATTATTGAGCGAATCATCTCATATTTAGGCTTTAAATCTTCATATTCGTGCGCTACATCAGGATCACTGAGTAATTGCGCTTCAAAGTCTTCATATTTGGTGCCACGAAATTTAGTTACCATTTTGCACACCTTCCGTAAATCAACTTTATTTTATACCATATATATTATATCGTCAAGAATATCTACTAATATAATCATTCATTCTATTAATAGCTATTGTTATATCTTCCGTCGGTGTTTTGTCTTCCTTTTTTATAATCGCATGTAATAAGATAAATTTCTTCACGCCATATGCAGAAAAGAAAATACGATATGTGTCTGATCCATGCTTAATCCTCAATTCTCTGATTCCTGATTCATGCACCTTTCTTACATAAGGCATCCTTAATGTGATGTTAAACTCTCTCAATAATTTGAATACATGCAGTATCTCTGCTATAGCCTTGTCAGGTTGTCCTAAAACAAAATCTTTTACAGGTTCGTTATCATCTTTATCAATGTAAAAATCAAGTTGCCACATCGTTTGCATTGAAGTATTCTATCAAATGCTAAACCTATGTCAACGTCTTCAGCTTGTTAATATTATGTCCAAATTGCGTGCGTGTTGCCGTAAACTGGATGCTCCTCTATAATGACTATTACCCATGAGTACAAATAATTTCAAACACAGATCATCTGCCAGAACGATATTAAGAGGATTTTATATCCTACTGTTGCTGGCTGCATTTATCACCGGCATCAACCCGCCGGATATCAACGCAAGTTCATCCCAAGTCGCTGTACTGCGCATTGAAGGGACCATCGTCCCCGTCGTTGCCGATTACGTGGAGCGGGGCATCAAACAGGCCGAGGAAAATGACAGCACCGTGTGCATCATTGAGCTTGATACGCCGGGAGGATTGCTCAGCGCCACAGCAGACATCATCAAAACGATCATGAATGCCAGGGTCCCCATTGTAGTCTATGTCTCACCGCGAGGTGCCTGGGCGGCATCCGCAGGCACATTTATCACCGTCTCCGCTCATATCGCAGTCATGGCTCCGGGCACAACCATCGGCGCCGCTCATCCCGTGAGCATTGGCGAACAGATGTCCGAGGAGATGAAAAAGAAAACCACGGAATACTCGGCAGCTTACATACGCAGCATCGCAGAGATGAGGGGACGCAACGCCGAGCAGGCGGAGCTTGCCGTTACAGAAAGCAAATCGTTCACATCAACGCAGGCTATCGAGAACAAACTCGTAGATTTCGAAGCTACCGATCTGGAAAGCCTGATCAAGCAATTGAACGGACGTAAGGTAAAGTTAGCCGATGGCCGCGAGGTCACAATCGCAACTGAGAACCATGATACGAACAAAAATCCCATGAACTGGGTCGAGGATTTCCTGCACAAGATCAGCGATCCTAACATCGCCTATATACTGTTGAGTCTGGCAACCATCGGCATCATTACGGAGATAACGAATCCCGGCATGATATTCCCCGGTGTTGTCGGCGGTATCTGTCTGCTGTTTGCTCTCTACGCACTCGGAAATCTGAATGCCCATTGGGCAGGCTTGTTGCTTATTCTTTTGGCGTTTATCCTGTTTATTGCCGAGCTTTTTACATCAGCATTTGGTATACTAACAGCGGGCGGTATCGCCGCAATGCTTATCGGCTCATTTATGTTGTTTACGGAGAATACACAAGTGCTTCAAATTGATCCTGTTTTAATCGTCTTCGTCGTGCTTATCATTGCAGCGTTTTTTGTCTTCGTTCTGGGCGCTATCATTCGGGGACAGAGGAGACGGTCGGTTACCGGCGAGGAAGCCATGATAGGCCGTGTAGCTGTGGTTCAAACTGAGCTTAATCCCAGAGGAACTGTTATACTTGAAGGCGAGCACTGGACGGCAGTCATCGAAAGCGGCAGTGCACAACCCGACGAAGAAGTGATCGTTTCCAGGATGGACGGCTTAAAGTTGATAGTAAAGAAAAAAGATATAAGTAAGTAGGGAAGGAGAAATTATGGAAAACTTGATTCTTATCGTAGTAGTTGCTATTTTCGCCATCATGATTCTGTCGTCAGCGATCAAAATCGTGAAGGAATATGAGAGGGGCGTCGTCTTCCGTCTGGGAAGATACGTCGGAGTGCGGGGACCGGGTCTTATATTCCTGATTCCGTTCATCGAAACGATGGTCAAAGTTGAGCTCCGCGTCGTTACCATGGACGTTCCTGCACAGGAATGCATCACGCAGGATACCGTTACCGTCAGAGTGGACGCAGTCATCTACTTCCGCGTCGTTAAGCCGCAAGACGCCATCTTGAATGTAGAACAATATGTCAGAGCAACATCATTGCTCTCTCAGACCACACTGCGAAACGTCGTGGGACAATCCGAGCTTGAAGATTTACTCGGCCATCGCGATAAGATCAACGAAAAGCTTCAGAAGCTCATCGATGAAGGAACGGAGAACTGGGGCATCAAGGTAACCATGGTTGAGGTTAGAGATGTTGAGCTTCCTGAGACGATGAAGCGCGCCATGGCTGCACAGGCAGAGGCCGAACGGGAACGCAGAGCCAAGATCGTTCATGCCGACGGCGAATTCCAGGCTTCGCAAAAACTGGCGGACGCCGCAGAAGTCATCTCCAAACAGCCAGCAGCACTACAGCTTCGTTATCTGCAGACACTGGTGACTATCTCGACAGAGAAAACGAATACCATCGTTTTCCCGCTGCCGATGGACCTGCTGGATGCTTTCCTGCACAGAGATAAGAAATAAGAAAGAGGATAATAATAGGTTTCTTACAATGGGAAAGGCCCTGCATCAAACGACGCAGGGCCTTTCCCATTATGTTTTCAGAACGGTAACATCACCGACAACAACCTCATAGGAGCTGCCGTCGGCACGGCGTAATATCAGGTTTCCACCTTCGGTCACCGCTTCGACACTCCCCTCGATGACCGCCTCACCGGCTTTCACACGTATCCATTGTCCTACCACACCCATCGCATCACGCCAGTCCTCATAGACGGAACCACCTGACGTCACCCGCAGATATAATTCATCGAATTTCTGCAGCACCGCGCAAACGACATCATCCTTATTGAGGTCGTGCCCGCATTCATGGGACAGGCTGGTGGCCGCCTGCATGATATCGGGATATTTCGACGGATCGAAATCAACATTGATCCCTATACCGATGCTTGAGAAATTGACCATGCTTCCTTTGACTTCGCTCTCAATGAGGATACCGCATACCTTTTTCCCGTTGATCAAGACATCATTCGGCCACTTAACCCGTGTATTAAGCCGAAGGTTCTCTTTAATCGCTCCGACTACTGCAAGGGAAGCGATCATAATAAGCTGAGGCAAGATAGATAAAGTGGGGCGCAGGATAACCGACATCGCAACCACGCCGGGCGGCGATATCCATGTCCGGCGTAAACGGCCGCGTCCTGCCTTCTGCTCGCTGGTAACAACGACCGTCCCCTCAGGTACACCATCGCGTACCAGTTGTCTGGCAACGTCCATAGTCGAGGAGACAGATTCATAATAGTAGAGCGGCTTCCCGATCAGTCTCGTCGTCAAATGCTGCTCAACGTATTGTTTACGGGATATGTCTTGTTTGAGGTCATCCATATCGATAAACTGTTATTGGTTCTTCTGTTCTCCGTAGATGGCACTCACGCACATGGACAATCGTTCGGGGAACAACCAGGTACCTTTATTTTATTAAGAGTATATTATTACACAAACAATGCTATTGACAGCGTATTGTAATTTTTAACCGATCGGAACGAAAGTATGCCGACAAA
>DIKB01000059.1 GCA_002421445.1 Dehalococcoidia bacterium UBA5629
TGAACCGAGGCCTTTCCCGCTTTATTCGGGCTGCCGTAGCCGATAGTGGTTCTGCAGATGATCAGACTCGGCTTGGTTTTTTCAAACTGAGCGGAGCGGATAGCCATGTCAATACTTTCGATATCCAGCCCGTCAATCGAACCGACGACATGCCATCCGTATGCCTGAAAGCGCTGTCCGACATTCTCAGTAAAGGCAAGCTCTGTTGAACCTTCAATTGAGATATCGTTATCATCGTAAAGATAAATCAAATTGCCCAGTTTCAGCGTGCCCGCCAGAGATGCCGCTTCGGAGGCCACGCCTTCCTGGAGATCGCCATCCGAACAGATCGCATATATATAGTGGTTTACAATGTCATGTCCCGTCTTGTTGTACTGCTGGGACAGCCTGCGTTCTGCGATAGCCATGCCGACGCCGATGCTGAAACCTTGCCCCAGCGGACCGGTGGTTGCCTCAACTCCCGGCGTCATACCATATTCCGGATGCCCCGGCGTCCTGCTTCCCCACTGTCTGAAAGATTTCAGATCATCAAGAGATACATCGTAGCCGGTGAGATGAAGAAGCGCATAGAGCATCGCCGACGCATGGCCTGCCGACAGTATGAAGCGGTCTCTATCAGGCCACTGCGGATCACGAGGGTCATGCTTGAGAAACCTGTCCCAGAGAACATAGGCCATGGCTGCTGCGCCCATCGGCGCACCGGGATGGCCTGAGTTCGCTTTCTGTACAGCATCGATCGATAAAAATCTGATCGCATTAATACATAGTCCGTCAAGCGTCTTCTTATCCATAATCTATCCCGTTTTGCGATGTTCGCGGCTCAAATTCTACAGTACAGAGGATACGGTTTTCAATTGCAGAGTTAATTCTTCAACAATAACCGTTAAAGCTTAGCTCATCACTGGAGCAGGGAATCTGCGGCAGAGATCGGCAACCTGTTCGGCAACCTCTTTTTTAATCGTGCTATCGCCGATATGAGTGAGCACACGAACAATCATCGAAGCAACCTGCTTCGTTTCTGCTGTTCCGAATCCTCGCGTCGTCATTGCCGGCATACCGAGGCGGATTCCGCTGGCAACTTTCGGCGGCGCCGGATCAAACGGAATGGCATTTCTGTTTGCTATTATCCCCACTGATTCAAGCTCATCCTGAGCAACAATACCGGTGACATGTATACCACGGAGATCAACGAGCACAAGATGATTATCGGTGCCGCCTGAAACCAGACGCAGCCCCTGCCTCTGAAGCTCCGATGCCAGTGCCTTTGCATTATGGACAACTGCCTGCTGATATGCTTTAAACTCCGGCTGCAATGCTTCATAAAAAGCCACCGCTTTGGCGGCAATCGTGTGCATCATCGGCCCACCCTGTATCATCGGGAACACAACCGAATTGAGTTTCGCCGCCCACTCTCCCTTACACAAAACGAGGCCGGCACGCGGCCCGCGCAACGTTTTGTGGGTTGTCGTCGTCACGAAATCCGCATACGGTACAGGTGACGGATGCAGCCCCACAGCTACAAGCCCGGCAATGTGAGCAATATCAGCCATGAGCCTGGCGCCGACTTTATCGGCAATCTCTTTAAACCGTTTAAAATCGATTGTTCGCGGATAAGCACTGGCGCCGCAGATTATCAGCTTCGGATGATGTTGAATCGCCAGCTTTTCAAGCTCGTTGTAATCGATTTCCTCTGTCTCCTGGTTTACTCCATAGGAAACAACTTTATACCATTTGCCTGAAAAACTGACCGAAGCGCCATGAGTGAGATGTCCACCGTGGCTTAACGACATCCCCATGATCGTATCTCCCGGTTGAAGCAGCGTGAAATAAACGGCCATGTTAGCCTGGCTGCCGCTGTGAGGTTGTACATTGATATGCTCAGCATTGAACAGCTTCTTGGCCCGTTCAATCGCCAGCGTCTCGGCAGCATCAACATAGGCACAGCCGCCATAGTACCTCTTGCCCGGATAGCCTTCGGCATATTTATTCATTAAAACCGAGGCCTGAGCATGACGCACATCCCCGCTCACATAATTTTCCGAAGCGGTTAAGTTGATCGTCCCCTGCTGCTTCTTCTCCTCGGCCTCTATAATTTGGAATAGTTCAGTATCTTTTGGGGCGGTTTTATTCATTGCTATATCTCCTTGACATCAATGCAGCATGATAACACCGCCAGCTATAGAGGTCAACAACACAAAAGTCGATAACGCGTATTGGCGTTATCGACGCATGTAGCAATCCTGAACTGCCCACCGCGATCAGAAAGATGCAGCCAAATATAGAACGAGAAAGACGATTTGCGGAAATTACTCCGGCTAAGTATACTTTTGTCCCTGCATGTCCCTACATGATATTATGAAATGGTAACAACTATGAATTACAGATGGCTGTTGATACTTCCTGCATGTACCTTGCTTGTATTCGAGGCTGCCTGCTCATCACAAGCGACGGCACCGGTTATCAATAAAATTGATGCTACTTATCAGAACGTTTACCCTTTCGGCAGCACCGAAATACATTGTGAAGCCTCTGATCCTTCTGGCGATACTCTTATTTTCCGATGGTCAGCAACGGGCGGCAGTTTTATAGGTACAGGGCCGATAGTGACCTGGAACGCACCCCCCAATTACGGTGATTACCATATTATGGTCTCAGTTAAAAATACCAAGGGAGATGTAACGCAGCAGACGCTGACAGTGAGTGTCGTACAGGAGCAGGGACAACAGCAGGGATGCAGTTCATGCGGACGATAGTCGCTATTAAGATAGAGAGATACAGTATGAATCATCGAGTACAATCAAGCATTTTTCTTTCCGTTATCATGCTGATTTGTCTTTGTTCCGCATGCGTTACTACGCAAAGTGATTCATCAAACTCGCTTCAGATTATAAGCCATAAGATGTCATCATTTGCTGCAGCAAGTGCCGGACGGCAAAGCACCGCTGTAGTCAATGGCAGAGCACAAAACATCGGCAGCACTTCCATCACTTCGGCAACGATACTTGTTGAGTTCTTCGATGAACAGAGCACAGTAGTACAAACAAGTTCAGCCACACGACAAAATCTGGGGGCGGGAGAAATATGGGAGTTCGCTGTTGAAACTACCGGAGTAGATGCATGGAAAATAACGAAGTACACTATAAAGACAACTGTCACTCCATGATACGGGTCTTGTAATTACTATACCGTTTTCGATACACTGTTTCTCGTACTGAGGAGAGAAGGAGAAGGTTATGAACAAGAGATTTCCTGAACGTATAGCAATCGTCATTTTTGCAATGGTAACAATGGTAAGTATGATAGTGAGTTCCTGTGTAACGATTCAGTCACCGCAATCAACTCAATCGCCGTCGACATCAGTGCCGGCATCAGGGGGAAACCGACCTCCGACGATCACCAGTTTCACCAGCGATAAGCCGGAAGTTTTCGTTGAAGGTAAGGTTGGCTTCCAGGCCGTAGCTGACGATCTCGATAATGACAGGATAAATTACGTGTGGTCTGCCACAGCGGGAGCATTTGAGGGTGGCGGAGCCATCACCACCTGGCAGGCACCCAAACAGCCAGGTACATACGAGATAACAGTCAAGGTCGACGACGGTAAGGGTGGCAGCGCCCAAAAATCGATGACTATGAAGGTCATCTCCAACCGTAATCCGACGATCTCTAAAATAACTGCAGACCCAGCAGTAATAGCTCCGGGAGCAAGCTCCCTGATCACCTGTGAAGCCTCCGATCCGGATGGCGATCCTGTACACTACTCATGGTCAGTTAAAGATGGTACGATAACGGGAACAGGCAACCGGATCACCTGGTTTCCTCCGAACAAAGGGGGAACCTATAATATCGTCGTGCTGGTCAAGGATGACAAGGGCGGAGAGGCCACAACCAGCACAACCGTCTCTGTAGCCACATCTAGCAAATCGGCAACCTTTAATTATGTCAAGGAAGAGTCTGGCACCGTTGGATCAGATGGTGATCGCGACAGGACTTTTTTCAAAGCAGGCGACAATGAAAATAACATCGGCTACCGCGCATTCTGGAGCTTCAATATATTCAGTTTAAACAGAACCGAAATAAAGGACGCCCGCCTGATCTTCACAACAAAAAGCGTTTCAGGCAACCCGTTCGTAAAAGTCGGCTCAGAGTCTCTTGATGGATTGCGCATATGGAAGGTTACCTATAGCGAGCAGTTGCCCGCATTTAATATCACCGGACAGCAGTTGCAAAAAGCCGGAGCGGCGTTCTGGGACCAACCGACAGTCATCGATGTGACACCAGAGATAGACTTTGCTGTGAAATCGGCTGACAACCGGTTCCAA
>DIKB01000130.1:0-2108 GCA_002421445.1 Dehalococcoidia bacterium UBA5629
CTTTCAAGCTGCGTTTCTGACCTCATTGAGCGCCTCCAGGTTCCTCAAATTCTTTCGTTTGGCTTTTGCCAGAAAGACGAATTAAACAAGATAGAGGATTAGTGCGGTGCTCGTCTCGTACCTCATCCCAGATACGAAAATAAAGCGCTTCATAGATTTGCAGTCCCCTTTCTTTTTCCGGCGATAAGAAGCTCGGCGGCGCCAAGACCAGAATGAGACAGAATTTGAGTTCGTCGGTGCCGTCAATGAATTGCCGAAGCACCTCGTACCCATCGAAAAGCATGTTTCTTGTGTAATACATAGAACCATCAAGGGGCCTTGTGGATTCCATAAATCGTGAGATATCGAGTGAGATAACAAGTCCTGATTTTCCAGCATTGTGTACCCAAGACGCCAGAGAAAACAGCATGTGGCGAGCATTATGGCGCCCAAGTTTACTGAAAATGAAAGCCGGCTTTATTGCCGAGATGAGGCGTAGCTCTCCACAGAGCCATTCCTTGACTATCGGAGCGAACTCAGCTATTGGTTTTTGCGGTTCAAGTTGTGCTTGACATAGCCTAAGCATGGCAATTCGAAATTGCTGAGTCATCGTATAGTCCTTGTATATATGATCTCGTAAATGTCCTTCCATGCGGAGCTTCATATTTGCTTCGCTTTGATTATTCAGCGAAGCTAAATTTGTCATGTTAAGCTCTTGCCCCTCCCCAGGCAACTGATAATGTTCTTGAGCCAAAATGGTGCAAAGGAAAGCATATGTAAGATCATCCCAATCCACCTGTCCGGCGATAGCATGGAACACCTTATCAATCATGTGCGCCTTGGTTGTAGCTGCGTCAATTGAGACAAAGAGATAGCCATCCTCTTCGGCGGCTTTCTTGAGTTCTGTTAACACTGTAGTATTATCAAGTCCGTCCAGAGGCACTATGAACTTGACTCCGGCACCGCCGCTCTTAATAAAATCTTGTAGATATTCCTTACGAAGCACTGATAGCCAACTGTTAAAATCAATGGGTGTAGTCATTAGCCTTGTTCCTGAGAAGACTCTGTAAATGATATGCCGTAGTAGCTTTTCCCCTCTCCTGTCTCCGTAATGACAGTCATTATTTTGCTGGGAGTCTTGGTGGCAGTACTTGCCGGAAAACGAACCTTGGCTCCGGATTTTGTTGTATCAGCGTCGCTCTTGTGCAATAGATAGACGTCACGGATAAATTCCTGTTTGCTGTATTCATTTGTCTTTCCTGGTAGAAGGGTTAAAAGCTCATAAATCTCCCTTAGTGGAATTACAGGTGCCGTTTGGGAAAATTCTTTTGGACGGGTGGCTAAAGCTATGTGGTAGGCTTTAAAGAGTGTTTCTAGAAATGACTCTGGCCTGAAGCGAGCCGGTTTGCGCTGCAACTCCTTCAGCCTGGTTAGTAACACAGACGGACGAATACGACTTTCGCGCTTCTTGTCAATGAATACTGCTTTATCATTAGGGAAAACACGGATGAGCACGGGGTAGCAATATAGATAGTCATCACGCTCAAATATATTGACTCCCGTTTGTTTGCCTAAAGCAATAATCTCAGAAGAGTAAAGGCCACCTGTAAAATAGGAATCCTCATCAAAATCCCAGCCTTCTTTAGCATTGGTGAACTGCTGTCTAAGAGATGATAATGCTTTTTCGGTAGTCTCAACAGTCGATCGAAGCTCTTGCAGGCTACCTGTTTTTGCAGCATTATGGAATTTGCGTAGTGATGCTATTAAAGTATTTGCCACTTTTAGTGTAGCTATGGCATCCGCCTCGGTTTTAGCCAGCGCTTGCTCTAAATTGGATCCACCTGGACTTTGCATATTCCCTCCTTGCCTCCCTGAAATATGGGAATGAATAACTCAATGTAACGATTAATACTATATGCTATTTACATCCATTGTCAATACGAAAAATTGATACGGTAAACATCGATTTCAGTGATGCTCTAAAATGCTTTGCTTATACAATGGTAAAAAAACCGGGACGCGTAGCTTGTGTTATGTGAATATTTGAGTTTTTCTAACTACTATGATTTATACTGCGGGAAAATACTTTGTTTATTGCTTAGGGACCGGGATGGTGGTGCCGGTGGCGG
>DIKB01000130.1:2176-7439 GCA_002421445.1 Dehalococcoidia bacterium UBA5629
TTCCGCTTTATCCACGAGGTGGATATTGAACTGGACTGCTATGTTCGGAGTAATGACCGAGTTGCTGCCGTAGGCGAATGCCTGGTCTGCGACTGCCATGATAATGCCGCCGAAGATAAATCCGTTGAAGGTTTGATACTCGGGGCGCAGCTTCATCGATACCTTTGCGTAGCCGTGGGATAGCTTAATCAGCCTTGTATCGAGAAAAGAAGAGATGGGCTCGTTTTTTGCGGCCTTTCTCAGGCGGGCGAGGCGTTCGCTATCTTCATTTTTCGGTTGTGCCATTATGGCTACAGCTTAGCAGAGGTGGAACTTTTCCGCCACTTTTTTGAAACCGTTGAGCGATCCTTGCAGCGTTTTATCTTCCATGCAATATGAAGCACGGAAGTATCCGGGTGTTCCGAATCCGGTTCCGGGCACAACGAGCACATTGTATTTCTGCAATTCTTCAATGAACTCGAATTCATTGGCTGTCGGGGATTGAGGGAACATGTAGAATGCCCCCTTCGGTTTCACCAGCGAATAGCCCATCGCAGCGAGATTAGAGTACAGAAAATCGCGTTTACGCTGATATTCGGCTATGGAAACGGTGATTCCCTGCACTTTGCGGATAACAAATTGCATGATGGCGGGTGCGTTAACGAATCCCAGCGTGCGGTTACAGTATACGAAGCCATCCATGAGGTCTTTGTGGTGTGGACATTCGGGATGCACTGCGATATAGCCGATCCTCTCTCCCGGCAGTGCAAGGTCTTTCGAATATGAGTTGGCGATCACGGTGCGACGATAATGCTGGAACACCGAAGGCACAATCGTATCGTCATAGACGATCTTCCTGTAGGGTTCATCGCTGATAAGGTATATCTCCGTGCTCAATTGCTTTTCTTTCTTCTCTAAAACCTGCGCCAGATCATGAATTGTCTGTGCGTCATAGACGGCGCCTGACGGATTATTCGGGGAATTGATAAGCACAGCTTTCGTCTGCTTCGTTATTGCTGCTTCCAGTTTGTTCAGGTCGGGAATGAAATGTTCGTTTGTCGGCAGAATCTTAACGCTCCCGTTGTGATTATTGACATAATGTGTGTATTCGGCGAAGAAGGGAGCGAACACGATAACCTCTTCGCCTTTATTGAGGATTGTTTTAAGGATACAGTTCAGCGCTGCTGCAGCGCCGGTGCTCATCATGACATCGTTTCGAGAGAATTTCACACCCATATCCAGTGAGAGCTGCTGTGCTACGGCGTCTCTGGTCTCAGGATATCCTGCGTTTTCCATATAGCGATGCATGCCCGGTACGGGGTTTTGAACGAGTCGTCTCAACTCGGCTTCGAATTCGGGGGGAGGTTCCATGGTGGGATTACCGAGCGTCAGGTCGAAGACATTGTCAACCCCGACCTTCTTTTTCAGTTCCAGCCCGACTTCAAACATCCTCCGAATCCAGGAGCTGCTGGACATGCTCTCACGTACGCTATCCGATATTGACATGCGCTAATGCCTCTCTGCCCTCATCGAAGGCTCTGAAGTTGATTTCGCGAATCTTTGCGGGGATACGGTGCGCTATCGCCTCTTTCCAGATCGGGATGTCAATGGGAAGGAATGTGGAGATGCATCCCATCATGAGGGTGTTCAGTGTTCGTGCATCACCGAGCTGTTGTGCCCGACTGGTACCATCGACAAAATAAACATGGTTGGTGATTTTTTTGAATACAGCAAGTATCTCTTTATCATCCGGATATTTGCTCGTGCCTAATCCGACTGATAGCGGGGGCATGGCCAGATTGTTGATGATGGCGATGCCTCCCGTCCTCAGATAGGTGCACCACCGGATCGCCTCCAGCTTTTCAAAGGCGATGAGTATATCGACATCGCCTTCGGCGATGAGGGGAGCGTAAACGTGATCTCCGATCCTGATATGGCTGATGACGCTGCCGCCGCGCTGTGCCATTCCCAGCGTGTCGGTTTTCTTGATATCGTATCCGGCGAGGAGCGCAGCTTCCCCGAGGATATCGCTTGCCAGTATCGTGCCCTGTCCACCGACTCCCGTCATCAGAATATCCTGTTTTTTCACTGTTTTCATCCTTTTGCTGCGGACTTAACCGGTTCAATGGCATGCTGCGGACAGATCTGCTGACAGACGGCGCAAACATCGCCGATACAAAGCGTCGATTCGATGACAATTTGGTCGTTTACCTTCTGGATGGCAGGACAGCCGATCTTCAGACAGGTTCCGCATGATGTGCAGGCTTCACTATCGATGGCCATCGGTATTGAACGTGCCCGTGTCTTGGTAGGGCAATCACCACGTACGATAACTACCGAAAGCTCCTCATTATCGATAGCGCTTTTCAGTGTGCTGCGAAGCGCTTTAAGATCGAACGCGTCGATGACTTTCACATCCTTAACGCCGATGCCTCGTACGATCTGTTTGTTGTCCACCGATGGCGCTTCTTTATTTCTGGCGGACATGCCGGTTCCGGGATGTTCCTGATGACCGGTCATAGCTGTGGTGGAGTTATCGAGAATGATGACGGTTATATGGCTGTTATTGTAGACTGCGTCGACCAGCCCGGTGATGCCGCTGTGCAAAAACGTCGAATCACCGATGAAAGCGACGATTTTTCTGCCGACGCCGGCTTTTTCCATGCCCAGAGCCGTGCCGATGCTGGCACCCATGCAATCGGTGGTATCCATGCCGAGCAGCGGCGGGTATGCGGCCAGCGTGTAGCAGCCGATGTCTCCGGTGACGATCACATCCGGCTCTTTCGACTTATCAGACAGCCGCGATCGTTTTCCGAGGATGTTCAATGTGTAGAAGACGCCGGAATGGGGGCAGCCGGGGCAGAGCAATGGCGGTCTGGCCGGGAGTGATGGCGGCGTCTCTGAAATGGCATTAGCCCGGGGTTTATCAGCGACCAGCCCTGCTTTGTAGGCAGCATCGCGAACTATTTTCGTGTTCAATTCGCCGATCCCGGGGATAAATTCCTTGCCGGTGACCTTGATGCCCATAGCCAGGATGTTTTCCTGCAGAAACGGATCGAGCTCTTCAATGACGATAGCCCTATCAACTCCTTTGCAGAATTCCCTGATCATCTTTCGTGGGAGCGGATGGGTCATGCCGAGCTTCAAAAATGAAGCTGTGGGGAAGACCTCGCGGGCGTATTGATAGCTTACCCCGCTGGTGATGATGCCGAGCTTCTTATCACCCCATGTTATTTTGTTAAAGGGAAATGTTTCTGTGTATGCTGCCAGCTTCACTAATCTGTCTTCGACAAATGGACGTCTGTATCTGGCGTTGACCGGCAGCATTACATATTTCTGCGTGTTGTGTTTGAAGCCAACCCTATCGGTTGGAACTATTCGCTTTCCCGTTACTTCCGTGAGTGAATTGGAATGGGCGATTCTGGTGGTGAGCCGAAAGATGACCGGAGTATCGAATTCCTCGCTGATAGTGAAAGCATAGGCCATCAGGTCATAGGCTTCCTGGCTATCCGATGGTTCGATCATGGGGACTTTGGCAAACGGGGCATAGTGCCGGTTGTCCTGCTCATCCTGAGAGCTGTGGATGCCGGGATCATCGGCCGATACGATGACGAGTCCGGCGTTTGTGCCGGTGATGGCTACCGCCATAAAGGGATCGGCGGCGACGTTCAATCCCACATGTTTCATGGAGACAAGGGTGCGTCTACCGGCGTATGCTGCGCCGATGCCGATCTCCATTGCCACCTTTTCATTGGTGGCCCATTCAGCATTGAGATCATCGTATTTCGCAAGGTTCTCCAGTATCTCTGTGCTCGGGGTGCCGGGATATGCTGTTGCCACCATGATACCGGCATGGTAAGCCCCGAGGGCGACAGCCTCATTACCGGATAGCAGTTTCTTTGTTGTGGCACCTGTCATAGTTATTGGCATACTCGGAATTATCCTGGTTTTCGTAGCTATGGGATGATGTGTAAAACCTTATTATGATAATATGCTGTTGGGGCAAACGTCAAACCAACACGGAATTCATGTGAAATAACGCTTATTTTGTATAGAGATGCCTCAATTCGATATAATTCCCTGTACATTTTAGCGAGGTGACTATTGTGCTGAAAACGCATAACTGCGGCGAATTGAGAAAAAAAGATATCGGTCAGAGTGTGACGCTGGCGGGATGGGTACACCGGCGGCGGGATCATGGCAGCCTGATCTTCATCGATTTGAGGGACAGGGAGGGGCTGACGCAGGTGGTGTTTAATCCCGAGCTTTCAAAGCAGGCACATGCTCTCGGCAACTCGTTGCGGAACGAATATGCGATTCAGGTTATCGGTGAAGTCTCGGCCAGGCCGGAGGGCACGATAAACACAAAACTACTGACCGGTGAGATCGAAGTCAATGCTGCTTCACTCAAGATTTATAATGCGTCTAAAACTCCTCCTTTTTATATCAATGAGGAGGTTGACGTCGATGAGAACCTCTGCCTGAAGTATAGATATCTGCATCTCAGGCGGCCTTCGATGCAGCAGAACATCATACTCCGACATAAAGTCGTCAAGCATATGTGCGAGTTTCTGGATGATCGTGGTTTTCTGCAGATTGAGACGCCTATTCTGATAAAAAGCACTCCTGAAGGGGCGCGGGACTTTCTGGTGCCGAGCCGCATTCACTCGGGTGAATTTTATGCATTGCCGCAATCGCCGCAGCAACTCAAACAGCTTCTCATGGTCTCCGGTTTTGAGAAATATTATCAGATAGCTCGATGTTTCCGTGATGAAGATTCACGTGCGGATCGTCAGCCGGAATTTACGCAGCTCGATATCGAGATGAGTTTTGTGGAGGAGGAGGATATTCTCGGGCTCCTTGAGGATATGTTTACCTCTCTGGTGAAGAAGGTGAAACCGGAACTGAAGGTGATAACGCCGTTTCCCCGGTTGACCTATGAAGAGGTCATGAGCCGTTATTGTACCGATAAACCTGATATCCGTTTCGGGATGGAGATCAAAGATATCACCGATATCGCAGCAAAGACCGAGTTTGCTGTCTTCCGTTCGACAGTACAGAGCAACGGTAAGGTGAAAGGAATCTGTTTGCCTGATTGTGCCCAGTATACGCGTAAGCAGATCGATGAGTTGACGGATCTGGCACGGTCATACGGTGCCAAGGGGTTATTGCCGTTTGCGCTTACTTCAGAATACAGTGGCGATGTTTCGCAACTTACTATCGATCACGTAAAATCTGTGGCTGCCAAGTATATGACAATCGAACAGATGGCTGCGATACTGCA
>DIKB01000081.1:0-2090 GCA_002421445.1 Dehalococcoidia bacterium UBA5629
CGGGTGGTGTTGGGTTGATGACTGTCACTATGTTGCTTATGAATACGGTCGAAACAGCAGAACGTAAATCCGGACTAAGATAAAGAATTAATTAAACAGTTGGAGCAAAGATATGCCTTATGATGCGCTTACAATGAAAGACTGGCAGATATCTGAAGAAGCAGAGAAGAATATGCCGTCTCCTGAATCATGGCGGGGAAAATTGAATTTGGAAAAAGATGAGGTACTGCCGTACGGAAGATTCGCGAAACTCGATTTTCTCAAGATAATGAATCGATTACAGAACAAACCCGATGGTAAATATATTGAGATAACCGCGATAACACCTACGCCTCTCGGAGAAGGGAAGTCAACAACGTCTATCGGACTTATCGAAGGATTGGGTAAAAGAGGGAAGAATGTCGGCGGTTGTCTGCGTCAACCGTCCGGCGGACCAACGATGAATGTGAAGGGTACTTCTGCCGGTGGAGGCAACGCATTACTTATTCCGATGAGCGAATTTTCGCTCGGGCTTACCGGCGATATCAATGACATCATGAACGCACATAATCTGGCAATGGTTGCATTGACCGCGCGGATGCAGCATGAACGGAACTACGATGACGCAGATCTCATGAAGCGTACAGGGATGCGCAGGTTGAATATCGATCCTACGCGGGTGCAGATGGGATGGGTCATCGATTTCTGTGCCCAGAGCCTGAGAAATATCGTGATCGGTATGGGTGGCCGCATGGATGGCTATCTCATGCAGTCAAAATTCGAAATTGCAGTCAGCTCCGAACTGATGGCAATGCTTGCCATAGTGCGGGATCTCGCTGATCTACGCGAACGGATGGACCATATAACAATCGCCTATGATCAGAAGGGCAATCCCGTTACTATCGGTGATCTTGAAGTAGGCGGAGCTATGACCGCATGGATGCGTAATACTATCAATCCGACACTTATGTGTACGTCGGAGTATCAACCATGTATGGTTCATGCCGGGCCGTTCGCCAATATCGCTATCGGCCAATCATCTATCATCGCTGATAGAATCGGGCTTAAAATGTTCGACTATCATATCACCGAGAGCGGATTTGCCGCTGATATCGGCTTTGAAAAGTTCTGGAATGTGAAGTGCCGATTAAGCGGCTTGAGGCCTCATGTTTCAGTGCTGACAACAACAATTAGAGCGCTGAAAATGCATGGCGGCGGGCCAAAAGTTGTATCCGGGCTACCTTTCCCTGATGCCTATGCTAAGGAAGATCTGAAACTGCTTGAGCAGGGACTGCCGAATATGCTGCACCACATCAAAACGATAAAACTATCGGGTATTAATCCGGTTGTCTGTATTAATGCTTTTCATACCGATACCAGGGATGAAATAGCTATGGTCAGGAGGGCTGCGGAACAAGCGGGGGCACGTTGCGTTGTCGGGGAATACTGGGCGAAAGGAGGCGAAGGCGCTCTTGATCTGGCTGATGCCGTCATCGATGCGTGCAACGAGCCTCATGATTTCAAATTTCTGTACCCCATGGAGATGAAGCTACGAGATCGTGTCAAGACTATTGCAACGATAATGTATGGCGCCGATGATGTCACCTGGCTTCCCGATGCTGAAGTGAAAGCGAAAATGATTGAAAGTGATCCTGAGTATGACGATTATTCCACCATGATGGTAAAGACCCAGTTAAGCCTGTCTCACGATCCCGCAATCAAAGGAGTGCCCAAGGGATGGGTATTGCCCATTCGCGATGTGCTCATTTATACCGGAGCCAAATTCATTTGTCCTATGGCTGGAACGATCAGCCTGATGCCCGGCACAAGCTCCAATCCGTCATTCAGACGAGTCGATGTTGATGTCACCACGGGTAAAGTCCACGGTCTGTTTTAGAAGCATATGATTGCACAAGATATTTATCTACAAAGCAAAGTCATGGCTTCAGCAGGCATAGTATATCTTAGACAGGGTAATAAGGAGTAATGTCTTGTTACAGAATTTACCTCACATCGTTGATTGGGCAATCACGCCGAAATGCAATCTAAGCTGCCGGCACTGCCGTGGAATGGCTCAGGGAGAAGTATCAACCGCAAGAGCAAGAGATCTC
>DIKB01000081.1:2201-3221 GCA_002421445.1 Dehalococcoidia bacterium UBA5629
ACTAACGGCATGCTCCTTACCCCCGGGTTAATTACTACCCTTGTATCGCTCGGAATAAAAGTGATGCTAAGTATCGATGGCGCTAACGCGGCTACTTACGAAACAATCAGGGGTGGAGCCAGTTTTGAGAAAGCAATAGAACAGGCTCGAAACTGCGTCAGAGAAGGACTTCTGGAGGCGCTTAATTTCACAGTGATGAAAGCGAACTACACCGAGATACCCGGTATCTTTGAAATAGCAAAGTCCATTGGCGTCAAGCAGATAACACTCATTGGATTCAAGCCATGTCATGGTTACCACGATGAAGTACTCACTCCGTCTGAGTATTTGGAGGCAATCAGGCTGGCTTGTGCGGCAGCCCAGAGAACCGGGGTCGGCCTCTTTTTTGATGAACCCTTCTTTTGGGCTATCGTTAAGAACAGAGGATTCACTGCCGAAATGCCTGCATTGCATTCCGGTATCTTAACTTCATCAACGACAGCCTGCATCTTCGGTGAGTATCTTTTTATCGAACCCAATGGCGATGTAAAACCGTGTAGCTTTGCTCCGATGGTGATGGGGAATGTAAACGATAAGCGTCTCGATGTGATCTGGCATGATATGCTTGATTCACCATTTCTGCAACAGATCAAGGAGCCAAAAAATAGAACCGGACAATGTGGCGATTGCCACTATGTGACAGACTGTAAGGGATGTCGCTCCAGAACCTTCTTGCTCACCGGAGACTGGTTTGCTTCAGACCCCTGTTGTCCTTTATCGCTCCGACCGTCAGGAATAAATCAGGAGGATAATAAATGAGAGCCATAGGCATTGACCCCGGAACCGGTAGCTTCGACTTCTTTGGCATGGACGGGCAAAAGACAATTATTGATGCGACTGTACAGGTGCAGGCTGTTGCCGAAAATCCTATTGTGCTTCTGGATCACATTAGAAGTTTATTGCCACTGGATGCGATCATCGGACCATCTGGCTACGGACTACCGGTGACACCGATTAAGGACATGGGTGAGAGGGAACTAG
>DIKB01000055.1 GCA_002421445.1 Dehalococcoidia bacterium UBA5629
GTTCATCAGGGAACTGAAACCGTCTACATTTACTGATATCGCTGCTGCTATCGCATTGTACCGTCCGGGGCCGATGGATCATATCCCGGAATTCATCGATTCGAAATATGGAAAGAAGCCTATCAAATACCCACACCCATCTCTTGAGGAGTTACTCAAGGAGACCTACGGCATTATAACGTATCAGGATCAGGTGCTTCAGATCGTGCAGACGATTGCGGGTTACAGTCTCGGCAAGGCTGATATTTTGCGTAAGGCGATGGGCAAGAAAAAAGTAGAGATGATGAAGCAGCAGAAACAGGAGTTCGTCCAGGGCGCTATAAGAAAAGGATTGTCAGAACAGCTTGCAACAGAAATCTTTGGTCTCATTGAGCCGTTTGCCGGTTATGCTTTCAATAAAGCGCATGCCTTCAGTTATGCTACTCTCGCATATCAAACGGCTTATTTTAAGGCGAATTATCCTGTAGAGTATATGACAGCTCTGCTGGCAACGTACACCGGCACCATCGAGAAAATCCAATCGGCCATCGCCGAATGTCGCCGTCTGGCTATTACCGTGCTGCCACCGAATGTGAATCACAGTGAAGCTGACTTTTCTATTGAAAATAAAGGGAATGTTCAGGCTATCCGGTTCGGCCTTCGTGCTATTAAAAATGTTGGAGATGCAGCTATTGACGCGATTGTCTCTGCGCGAAAACAGGGCGGAGCTTTTAGCTCCATTGATGATTTCTGCCGCCGTGTTGACCTGAAAAACGTCAACAGAAAAGTTCTTGAGAGCTTGATCAAAGTGGGTGCGCTGGATAGTCTGGCACCGCGAGGCTCGCTGCTGCTGGCGGTCGGGCAGATACTAGCGCTTTCACAGCATGAGCAGCGGCTCAAATCATCGGGACAGACAAGCATGTTCGATCTTTTGGGCAACAACAAGGCAACGCCGCTTCCCGGACTGGAAATGGAGAAGGTAGAGACTCCTCTCAAAGATAGACTGGAATGGGAAAAGGAACTGGCTGGCGTCTACTTCTCGGAACATCCACTGACTACGATTGCAGGATCATTGAATGCTACAACAACTGCGCTCTGTGGACAGATCAGCGAAGATATGGTCGGACAGAAAGTGATTATTGCCGGTGTTATTATCTCGGCGCGTCTATTGACCACTAAGAATGGGCAGCCGTTTCTTATCAGCACCATCGAAGATCTTGATGGCAGCATTGAAGTCATGGTATGGAGCGATATCTATGCTCAGACAAAAGATATCTGGAAGGAGGGAGAAGTCATGCTCATCGAAGGTACAGTGAAGTCGTCGCGAGATGATAGGGTAAGCCTTACCTGTCAGAGAGCATGTCTTTATAGTACCAGAGTGGAAAACAATAATGGAAATCATAAAGCTGCGAAAAGTACCGCCACTGCTGCAATACCACCGCCGAAATCGCAGCCCGGGCATAGTCTGAAAATCAGCATCAGGCAAAGTAAAAATAAGGAAGATGATATTGCTCAACTTGGAAAAGTAATCGCCACGCTGAAGCGGTATCCGGGTGGGGACAATGTCGAACTCCTTATCATCAGCAACGGGAAATCATTTTGTCTCGAATCGCCGAGCGTTAGCTATAGTCCCCAGCTTGTTCGTGAACTGGAAGCCATTCTCGGTACCACTGGTGTAAAGGTGGTGACGGGGGCTTGACGAAAATAGTATAAGTGACCACTGATCATCAATGCTTTGCTTGTGCTTGCTCGGTTTTTGATCCCAGTATTGTTAATACCGATGGCATTACAGCGGTCTTCAGGATTAAAAACAGTGTGCAATCGAAGGTAAGAAGGTGAAGAAGTATACAGTTTATACGGCAGATGTGGTGGCTAGCCAACCAGTCAATAAAGGATCGAAGATATTCGATTCTGATAAAGCTAAAGATGTAGCCATGTGGATTAAAAATGCCCATCACGAGCGCATGTATTAAAAAGAAGGGGGGAAGGCCTAACAAGGCCTTCCCCCCTTTGTATTGCATAGTACGTTAGCTGACTATCGATTTTCGGTATAGCTGCCAGAGCGGTTCGGCCTTCTCTTCTAGTTTAAAGCTATAATTGCTGAGCGTCCAGATATTCACCAGTCCCTGTATCATGCTGAAAAACATCGTTGCTGCTATATCCGTATCTAAACCCTGCCGTAGTTCTCCCGTTTTGACACCTGCTGAAATAATATCCTTTATGCGGCTAACGTATTTGGTGATGAGATCAGTGGTTTTATCGTTGAGCTTTTTGTCGCCGAAGCTGATAATCTCGGCGATGACCTGGAAATAAAAACCTTTTCTGGTTGATATTCGAGAGACAACCTTGTCAAAAGTGGTATGCAGGGTTTCTAGTACGGGAGTGTTCACCAGATCAACATCAGCAATATCTCCGAGGAGATTATCTTCAGCCATATCGGCCATCAAGAACAATATATCACGCTTACTCTTGAAATGCCGGTAAATAGCGCCTTCGGTAATGCCAATTTCGCTAGCAATTCTTCTGACAGTGATGTGCTCACTACCATACCGGACTATAAGCCTTCCTGCAGCATCGGCAATTTGTGCGCGTCTAACGGTAGTATTTTGATAAATTCTTCCCTTTTCCTTAGTTGTCACCAAACATCTTCCATATTAACTATCTATTAATATCTATGAAATTGTACCAGAAAAGGCA
>DIKB01000077.1 GCA_002421445.1 Dehalococcoidia bacterium UBA5629
TTGCGGAAGGAGATAGCCATGAAAAAGATTCTTGAGATACTTGAAAAAGATGCTCGTCTTACTCCAAAGCAAATTTCCGAGATGACGGGGACGCCGGTGGAGGATGTCGAAAATATCATCAAAACCGCGGAAAAAGACCGTATCATCCTGAAGTACAAAACCATTATTGACTGGTCTAAGCTCGGAGAAGAGCAGGTCTGGGCACTCGTTGAAGTGAAAGTCGTGCCGCAACGTGACGTCGGATTCGATGCTATGGCAGAACGCATCTACCGTTTCCCCCAGGCGCACTCCGTCTTTCTGGCTTCCGGCACATATGACCTTGCCATACTGGTCTGCGGCAAAACCATGCAGGAAATTGCAGTCTTTATATCGCAAAAACTGGCTCCTCTGGATACGGTACAAAGCACAGTAACCCATTTCATTCTCAAAAAATACAAGGAAGATGGTGAAATTTTATCAGGCGGCGATGATAACAAGCGTCTGCCAATCACGCTTTAGTACTAGCGAGGCTACTGATGACTACTGGCAAATCGATAGAATCAAATAATTCATGCAAATTTATATCACAGAAGGTCAATAACGTATCCCCTTCCGGGATCAGAAAATTTTTCGATCTGCTATCCACCATGGATGGCGTGATCTCCCTGGGCATCGGAGAACCTGACTATACAACCCCATGGCACATTCGAGAAGCAGCTATCTACTCACTGGAGAAAGGGAATACCATGTATACCTCCAATCGCGGACTTCCCGAACTGCGCCAGGAATTATCAAAACATCTTGAATCGATGTACGGCGTGAAATACGATCCTGACAGTGAGTTACTAATTACTGTTGGGGTTAGTGAAGGGCTTGATATTGCACTACGATCAATTCTGAATCCCGATGATGAAGTGATCATCCCTGACCCATGCTATGTATCATACCCTGCCTGTACAATTTTGGCGGGCGGCACTGTCGTCTCCGTGCCCACAAACGCTGAAAACGCGTTTAAGCTTGATATACAGGCCATAGAAAACCGGATAACATCCAGGACAAAGGCCATCCTGATAGGTTTTCCGTCAAATCCGACCGGTGCCGTGATGCCCAGGGAAGAGCTGCTTCAGATTGCAAATCTGGCAATAAAACACGATCTGTTGCTCCTTTCCGATGAGATATACAGCAGATTAGTGTACGGCTGTGAACATACCTGCCTCGCCAGTTTGCCTGGAATGAAAGAGAGAACAATTCTCCTCAATGGATTCTCTAAAGCCTATGCAATGACGGGATGGCGTATTGGATATGTGGCAGCCAATAAACATCTTATTGAAGCGATGATGAAAATTCACCAGTATACTATCATGTGCGCCCCGATCATGGCGCAAGCTGCTGCGATTGAAGCTTTACGCGAGGGACAGAATGACGTAGAGACTATGGTGGCCGATTATGACCGGAGAAGAAGGGTGATGGTCAACGGATTCAATGAAATCGGCATCTCCTGTTTTGAGCCTAAAGGTGCCTTTTATGCATTCCCCTCCATCAAGGCTACAGGGATGACATCTGATGAATTTGCCGAGAAACTGCTTTTCGAAGAGAAGGTTGCCGTTGTACCCGGAACTGCTTTCGGCGAATATGGCGAAGGGCATGTCCGCTGTTGTTATGCCACCTCGATGGATGAGATAAAAGAAGCGCTCCAGAGAATGGAACGCTTTATCCGCAATCATCGGACATAAGATAGAATCCTGTTAAACATCCGCCAGTTTCAGAAAACTTCGGATTAGTGATTCATTTGAGGCAATGAGCGCCTGTGAGCTATAGAGGGCAGGCTTGCCTTCCCAATCTATAACCCGACCACCAGCTTCGGCTATGAGTAATGTTCCGCTGGCAATATCCCAGGGAAATAAACAACGGTGGAAATATAAACCGAATCTTCCTGCTGCGACATACGCAAGCCCCAGTGCTGCTGATCCCATTGCACGCAAACAGTGCACATTGCCCCAGAGTTTTGTTGCAATTGATAGTATCTCTTGGCCACGGTCGTGACTGTAGCCAAGATCAAAACCAACAGCAGCGTGCTCAAATTGAGTTACTTGAGTAACATGAATTTTTTTGGCATTCAGATAAGCACCGCCATTTTTTTGTGCGGTAAACAATTCATCTCGAATAGGATCATAAGTAACACCCAAAACAATTGCGCCGTTATGAGCAAGAGCGACATTGGCACAGAAAAACGGGATACCAAAAACATAATTATTGGTGCCGTCGAGGGGATCGACTATCCATGTATAGCCTTCAACAGATGTATCGGAATGAGTCTCTTCGGAAAGCACCGAATGATCAGGATACTGTGACGCTAGAAAATCGAGAACAAACTGCTCAGATGCTTTATCTACATCGGTGACGAGATTGCCATGACTTTTATGTGTTACAGTTTTCTGAGTATCGAAGTGTTTCAGCAGAATTTCGCCGGCGCCTTTCGCTGCTCGCACTGCTACATCCATTGCGTTGTTGCCGTTTACTGCTAAAGGCAAAATCTCCATACGTTATGCCCGGGATCTCAAGATTCCCATTTTCGCTTTGACTTCGTCGAGCGTCGTGTGCGCAATCTTTCTGGCGCGCTGAGCCCCATCATCCATAATTTCATAGATATGCTGAGGATTGGCGGCGAATTGCTGTCTTTTCTCTCTAAACGGTTCAAGATTTTCATTGATCGCTTGAGCCAGATTCTTCTTACAATCAACACAGCCTATCTTTGCCGAACTGCATTCGATCGCAAGCTCCGCTACCCGTTCCGGAGCAAAGAAACGATGCAGGCTATAAACATTGCAGATATCAGGATGCCCCTGATCAGTTCGAAACTGGCGTGCTGGATCCGTAACCGCCATCATTACACGCTTCCGCGTCTCTTCAGGAGTTGCAGCAAGCTCAATGTGATTATCATAGCTTTTTCCCATCTTCTGGGTACCGTTCAACCCGAGAACCATCGGGAATGAGGTAAGCTTTGCTTTGGGCTCAAGCAATGTGGGACCAAAAATGGTATTGAAGCGTCTGACTATCTCCCTCGTGAGTTCCAGATGAGGCAACTGATCCTCACCGACAGGAACAGCCTCCGCTTTATAGATAACGATGTCCGATGCCATCAGGACGGGATAACCTACCAGCCCGTAATTGACATTCTGCGGCTGCGTGCGAGCCTTTTCTTTGAATGTTGGCACTCTGAGAAGCCACCCGAGAGGCGTCACCATGCTTAACAATGCATGAAGCTCTAAAACCTCAGGGACATCGGATTGAACGAAGAGGATGCTCTTCTGAGGATTAAGCCCGGCAGCCAGCCAGTCAACCATCATCTCAAAGATATATTCCTGAAGACGTCCGGTATCCTCCAGGCTGGTCAACGCATGAATATCGACAATGCAATAGACACATTCATACTCATCCTGAAGACGTACATAGTTTTGAAGAGCGCCGAGGTAGTTGCCGATATGTTGTCTGCCTGTCGGACGAGCCCCTGAAAAAACACGTTGTTTCATAGTCATTATCGGGTAAGTTTAACACAAAATCAGTATAGCTTCAATTTAGATCGAAGAAATTGCAATGTTCTACGGTACTATAGCCATGTACCGGTTCAGGAAAGATTCTATCATAGCAGTGCATTCTGAGCGAAGCCGAAGAATCTCCCGTGGGAGGGAGTAACAAGAGACCCTTCGCTTTGCTCAGGGTGACAGAGAGTGCTCAGGGTGACA
>DIKB01000145.1 GCA_002421445.1 Dehalococcoidia bacterium UBA5629
AATATTGTTGCTGATAGTGCTCATAAGGTGACTGTATTGTAGCACGGTTCAAGGTTCTTATCGAGATAAAAACGATTGTCAGCGATCATAAATTATTATTGATCGTATTCATGTGTTGTGGCGCGCAGACTCTGCCGATTGTTCTCCGGCAACGTAGCNNATTGTATCCGCCGGTCTCAGCATCGATATCCATTACTTCTCCACAGAAATACAGTCCCTTTATCAGTCGCGATTCCATCGTTTGCGGGTCGATCTCGCGGAGCGATACACCGCCGGCAGTGACCATCGCTGTATCCATGGATAGCGGCCCTTCCACTGTAAAACAAAAACACTTGATGAGCCGCACCAGCTTTTCCCGTTCCTCTCCGGTAATCTGATTAGCGATCTTGTCCGGTGTGATCCCAAGTATTTGCAGCATCGGGTTGATCATCTTGTGCGGCAGAAAATTGCTGAGAATAGTCTGAATGTTTCGTTTTCCGAAGGTATCGAATTCATTCTGAAGCATTTCGTGGGTTTTGGCCTCTGTGAGATCAGGCAGCAGGTCGATGGCAATGCTGACAGTGCCGTTATTCAGCGCGTCAACGATCGCCAGACTCATTAGCAGTGTTGCCGGGCCGCTGAGGCCAAAATGGGTGAACATCACATCGCCCTTGCGACTTTCGATAACCGGAGGACGCGGCCGTTTCCCTTCGATGCCTCGCCCTGTATCCTGTCTCGGCGTCATTGATGTGGTGACTTCGTTTTTCGAACAGCTGAATGCTGTAAGTCGGATATTGTACAGGCTTATCCCTTGCAGTCTCTGTGCGATATCGGTTTCTTTAACTGTGAGCGGTACCAGTGCCGGGCGCAGCGGAACGACGGTGTGACCCAGAGCGGCAGCTATCTTGTAGCCATCGACGGAGGAGCCGGTTGATGCGTAGGTAGAGCCGCCGGTGGCAAGGATGACGGCGCTGGCGGGGATTGCCGATTCTTGCATATAGACGCCGGTAACACGGCCTTCCTCAACCCGAATCCCTGTAACTTTTGCGGGCATCTGTATATGTACCCCGTGTTCAGATAGATATTGCTCAAGCGCTTTGTTTACATCGCGAGCATCATCTGAGATGGGAAACATCCGGCCATCAGGTTCGGTTTTCGTCTTCACCCCGTATCGGGCTAAGAGTTCGAGAAGGTCGTCGCGGAAGAATCGGGAGAATGCACCGTAGAGAAATCGGCCGTTGTGCCCGAACATTCTAATAAAATCGTCGAGCGGTTTAATATTTGTCAGGTTACATCGCTTCTGTCCCGTAAGGCGGAGTTTGGTCCCCGTCTGCGGCATTTTCTCTAATAGCAGTACCCGCGCTCCCTGTTCCGCTGCACGTCCGGCGGCAATCATACCGCCGGCTCCTGCTCCGATAACAACGACATCATAAGGCATGCCCATATTGTAATATGTTCACGCGCATAGGTCACCTGGCCGCTCGCCGCGTAATTCGAAGAATGTATCGAAGCGATGCACTGAGCCGTTCACCGAGCGGAGCGGTGCACTGAGCGAAGTCGAAAGGTCTCAGGCTTCTATAAAACTTCGTTACAATATTTCCTCATATGCTCCTTCATATGCTCCTTCAGTTCATTCCGTAAACTTGTTTATAATAGTAGTGTAATATCTTTTAGGCATATGCACTTGACACAGGTAAAGCAAATACGTATGATAACCCCTTATGGAGGATTATCCTAAAACCTTGCTTGACTTTGAAGAGCGTTTTTCCACTGAAGAAGCGTGCCGTGAATACTTGTTTAAGCTTCGTTGGCCAGAAGGCTTTCAGTGCCCAAAATGTGGATATGGGAAAGCTTGGCCGATAAAACGGTATTTTCTGTGTGAGTGCACTCATTGTGGCTTTCAAGTTTATATTATGGCTGGTACGATTTTCCAGGATACCAAAAAGTCGTTGCGACTTTGGTTTCGCGCCATTTGGTATATCACCAGTCAGAAATACGGTACAAACGCACTTGGGGTTCAACGAGCCTTGGGGCTTGGCAGTTATCACACAGCTTGGACTTGGCTGCACAAGCTTCGTCGCGCTATGGTGCGCCCGGGGCGAGACAGACTCTTTGGCACGGTTCAGATAGACGAAATCTATATAGGTGGAGAAAAACCAGGGAAACGTGGTCGCGGGGCAGCAGGGAAAACATTGGTAGTTATTATGGTAGAGATCAAAGAAGGCAAGACTGGAAGAATTCGTCTCAGTCGTGTTGCAGATGCCTCTGGTCCCAGTTTGGAAGGAGCCATTGTGGAAAGTGTCGAACCGGGAAGTGTTGTCCAAACAGATGGATGGGAAGGATACAACCGATTGTCGGAACTGGGATACCGTCATGAAATAATCCGAAAAGAAGCTGTTATTGGTAAGAATGTGTTGCCCAAAGTCAACCGCGTTGCTGCATTGCTCAAGCGCTGGCTGCTCGGAAGTTACCAAGGACGGGTCGAGTCTTCTCATCTCGGCTATTACCTTGATGAATACACATTTCGTTTCAACCGAAGAACCTCTCGTTCCCGAGGAAAGCTGTTTTACCGCCTGCTGCATGAGGCGGTAGCCATTAAACCTGTGTCTATAAAGGACATTCATGGTGGTGCCACTTCCTAAGTCAACCTGTGTCAAGTGCATATGCCTAATAAACTATAATTAGAAATAGACACTGTTAGGAAGATATGGGGTTATAAAGGGAGGAAAACAAGAATGGCTAACGCAACGTGGAACGGAACCGTGCTCGCAGAAAGCGGCAAATATGAGATAGTAGAGGGTAACGTCTATTTCCCGCCTGAATCTGTTAACCGGCAGTATTTTAAAGACAGCGATACCGATTATGAATGTCCGTGGAAGGGACATGCGGATTATTATGATGTAGTCGTCGGCGGTAAGACTAACAAGGATGCAGCGTGGTATTATCCCAATCCGAAGCCGGCGGCTAAACAGATCAAAGCTCATGTCGCATTCGATCAATCAAAAGGCATCAAAGTAGAGAAATAACCTTTAAAGATCGACCGTGCACTGAATCCGGTTTAACAATCACCGAAACACGTACCAACCGATCTGGCCGATTGTATGAGCGGATCATCGAGGGCGATATGCCGCGGGCCTTTCCCGACCTCTTTCAGCGGTACATCGACAAGCGAATTGCCTTTTACTCCCACCATATATCCGTACCGTTCGGTTTGTATCATGTCCACCGCCCTGGTGCCCAACCTTGTCCCCAGCACACGGTCAAATGGAGTCGGTCCGCCTCCCCTTTGAAGGTGACCCATGACAACTGTACGAGTTTCGATTCCAGTCATCTTCTCTATTTGAGATCCCAGCATGAATCCTATGCCGCCGAGACGAACCTGTTCCGGGCTATCCTTAATGATCCGCTGCACTGCCACATCCCCACCCTTCGGTTTGGCTCCTTCCGCAACCACGATGATAGTGAATCTCCTCCCCTTTTTATTTCTCTTATCCACCTCAGCAACGATGATATCGATGTCATAGGGGATCTCCGGGATAAGCACTATTTCCGCTCCACTGGCAATGCCGGAATGCAGGGCAATCCAGCCTGCGGTACGGCCCATCACCTCAACGATCATAACCCGGTGATGTGATTGCGCAGTGGTGCGTATCCTATCGATTCCCTCCGTAGCAATGTATACCGCGGAATCAAAGCCAAAGGTGATATCGGTACCTCTGATATCATTATCGATAGTCTTGGGCACGCCGATGACAGGGATTCCGTCCTTAGACAGACTATTGGATATATACAGCGTGCCATCGCCTCCGATGCATACAAGGCAGTCTATTCCCATATTCTTGATAGTGGTAATCGCAGCGGACGATCTGTCCTCAAATGCCAGTTCGCCATCTTTTTGCACAGGAACCCGGTACGGATTTGCTTTATTCGAGGTACCGAGTATCGTTCCACCAAGGCTTATAATGCCGGAGACATCATCATAGGAAAGCTTCCGATAATGTTCGTTAATAATACCGTCGTATCCATCAGCGATGCCGATAACCTCCCATCCGTGTTTAAGAATGGCCTTCTTCGCCACCGCCCGGATAACGGCGTTGATGCCGGGACAATCTCCGCCACCGGTGAGAATCGCGATCTTTCCTTTCTTCAAAACCAGCCTCCTTTTACCGAACAGGTATCAGACAAACGGCATTATATACGCCGGAGTTATTCTATATTGTTTTGGTGTTTCGCGCATAGTACAATGCGACAAACTCAGAAGCAAAGTTCAAGGATGGCACTATGAGAAATATATCGATTATCATTATC
>DIKB01000141.1 GCA_002421445.1 Dehalococcoidia bacterium UBA5629
CAAAGTCGCAATGTCAAGGGCAGTCACATCTGTAATAAATGTAATAGTTATTATCAGATTGACGATAGTAATGCTATCAGTATGGGAACTGTGGGTGTATCTCTTTAATCATGGATACTATAAAATGGTTCTGCTTGACAAGTAATGTCTATCAGATGTAATATAGCAATAACTAAGAAGTATGAGGTGTACCATGAAATACAAATTGTGGTTTAGTTCTACCATCCTATTGTTCTGTGGCTGTGCTACAACAACTTTCGTTGGAAAGACTGACAACAATCCTTATAAAGTGGAGAACGTTAAGGAATCATCGACAATACAGTTTTCCAACTATTCGGTCAATAGACCGATATTGACAATCACCGTTCGTAGAGGCTTAACGACCAAGTATTATTATCAAAGTACAGAACGCTATCATAAGGAGGTTAGCGGTTCCGCCAACACCATCGCTGGTATTGTTGATGGTACTGCTCTTTTATTGGCAATATTCAGCAAAAATAGCTCCGTGCGTATAGGCGGGTTGGTAGTATTAGGAGCGGGTGTAGTTTACGGTTTTGCCAACAAGCGTTCTAATTTTGAAAAGGTAGTTGAGAATACACGCCTCGTTGATAGTGATTCATCAGCCAAGTATACTAAAATCAGGATTACTTTACAGGACAATAGCGCAATTGATGCAACAACGAACATGTCGGGTTGTTACGAAGTAGACTTGTCTAAGTATATCGATCGGGCCAGCGATCTCCGTGTTTCTGTGTCAGTAATTTCGTCCGGGGCCAGTAACGACATTACGATACCGGCATCGTTCTTTGCACAACTTTCAGCGAAGGCAGCGCAAGATGAAGAATTGCGTAAAATAGCAGCGCAGAATGAAGAAAGACGTAAGCAGCAAGAGGCACAACAGGCACGTATAAAAGTCATTGAGATTGAAGCCATCGCAAAAAGGAAATTCCCACTTAAAGGAATAAATCGCCTATCCAATAAAGGGGCGATGTGGTATCAGATTGAGTTAGAAAATGCTTCTAAGTCGGTAGGGCTGGACATGTATGATAGAGTTAATGCTATAAGCGACCGTCTAGACAAAACGATCACAGCCCAGGTATATGCAATATCACTCGTCTCATGTGGTTCACTGATCTTTTATCGAAATATGAGTGAATCGTATTTTGCCACGTATTACCAGAATCAGGCTTTTAATTTATTGAAAGCGTTTAATAATGATGCCGATAGGTGTAAGCAGATGCTTACGCGGCCGACAATAGAGGAATCGATTAGGGATATGATGAGAGAGCGGGTGTACGCAGAGAAAGAGAATAGGCTGGATGCCTTTAGATATGGTATCGAAAACTCACTTGGTATTGGTTTACGCCGCGATCTTGATTATTCATCACCGAATGATTGATCTTTAAATGTAGTGGCCGCAGCCCTGCCGTCTGCTTCTGTCAGCTGGTGAGGCTTTGTATACGCAGCCGTGCCAGCCCGCCCCCTGATAGAGAAATGATGTGGCTCTCGTGGGCTTCGTTCGCTTCGTTTCAGAGCCTACGACCTCTTCCTCTCCGCTCCTCAATCCACTTCTGGCACAATCCGTTCAGGCATGAGATCGGTTGAACCGGTCCCGTGCCTTCACTTTATCTTATTGCTCCAGGCATTGGCAGATTCCTTGACTGGATCGCTTGCAGGGTAGCGGCACTGGGGTTCGACATGGCACCGTATAGCCACCGGGCAAGCCGGCGTCTCTAACTTGCCATCTCCAGGTCGCTCGTTCCACCTGTCGCTATTGCGACGCCTGACCCATAATGCGGCATTATGGTTCCTTGCCCTTGCCTCGCCCCAGCGCTACGCCCAGAGGGTTTACATAACCTGCATTATGCAAACTACCCTGCTGCGCTCTGCCAGGTTTCACCTGCATCTGCCGGTGCCTGTCGCTGAAGGTTTAGAGAGAATAGGGTTCTTTTACTCTTGAAAATGTCATCGCTATAGTGTATTCTTATCTATGAAGATGTCGATTAAAGAATTGGCCAGATGCGCACTGGCAATACAGTTATGTTTTTGCGCAACGATTGCGTCCCTTTCGGAGGCCTGAGTATGATTTACCTCGATAACAATGCTACGACTGCTCCGCTCCCGGAAGTTCAGGATGCTGTTGCGCGTGCCCTTTGCTTGGGTCCAACAAATCCATCTAGTCCGCATGGTGCTGGTGAACCTGCCAGAAAGCTAATATCAGAAGCACGTGATAGTGTTGCGTGTCTTATCGGCGCATCATCTGAGGAGGTATTCTTTACAAGCAGTGGTACGGAGGCGAATAATTGGGTATTACATATTGTTGGGTTGAGACCTAAACGACATCTTCTTATCACCCCGGTTGAGCATGAATCTGTATTACGCAAAGCTGAAATGCTCAGGGCGCAAGGTATTATTGTTCATGAGTTACCAGTTGATCNNGTGCTTAGAGGCTGCGAACGAACTCATTACCTCTGACATTGACATGGTATCGGTGCAGTGGGTTAACAATGAAACAGGAGTGGTGCAACCGATTGAAAGACTATCTTCTCTATGTAAAGAGAGAGGAGTATTGTTCCATACCGATGCGGCGCAAGCTGTAGGCAAATTTATTGTTGATGTGCATCGAATTAAGGTTGACTATCTATCTTTTACGGGTCATAAAATACATGCCCCGATGGGTATCGGTGTTCTGTATCGTCGTCAAGGTGCTCCTCTTGCTCCCCTTTTAGGTGGTGGAATGCAGGAATTTGGACAACGGCCTGGTAGTCAAAATTTGGTTGGTATCGCTGGTATTGGTGTGGCTTCCAGCATTCGCCAACATCGTCTTGCCGAGGTACAAACTATGCTTAAAAGATTGCGCGATGAGTTTGAATTATTGGTCGTACATGCCTGCGAGGGTGCATGTGTTAATACGGATGAATCAGTTGTGAGAGTTTGTAACACAACAAATATTCGTTTCCCCGGTGTTGATGGTGAAGCTCTACTTGCTCGCTTAATAAATGCTGATATTTGTTGTTCTCAAGGTTCGGCATGTACTTCTCAGATTCCCGAACCATCTCACACTCTTCTTGCTATGGGATTAACTAATGACGAAGCCTATCAAAGTATTCGTTTCAGCTTCTCTGAGATGAATACAATGAAAGAGGTCAAAATCGCGGCTCAGACAATTGCCTCGGAATATGATCGCATGAAAACGATCTTCAAGAAACAGCCCAATCTTACGGGTGTAGGGAGTGTCGAATGAGATTCTCCGGCCATGAGACATTTTGTGTAAGAGAAGGCTGGCTTCATAAAGGGCTAAGCCTACTATCCGAGGATCCCACCAAGTTTTATCACGAGCATGCAGCTGATTATTTAGGTGTTGGATCTAATATGGCCAAATCTATTCGCCATTGGTTACAGGCAACGGGACTTGCCGTCGGTTCTCAGGACCACCGGGGGAGACTCGCTGTTACTGAATTCGGGAAAGTGATTTACAAACATGATCCATTTTTAGTTGAGACTGGTACTTGGTGGCTGCTGCACGTCAACCTTGTAAGTCGTCCTGTTTTTGCGGATACCTGGCATTGGTTTTTTAATTCATTCAATTCGGAGAGATTTGATCGTCCCATAGTAATAGAGAATTTACGACAGTTCATTCAACTTAACAATGGCCGACAACCTAGTTTAAAGACACTGGAACGAGATGTTGCCTGTCTCTTATCTAGTTATTCCCGCTATATTCCGACAGATAATAGTGATCCGGAAGAGGCCCGTGATTGTCCATTCCGGGATTTAGGACTGTTGAGCTATTTTCGTTCATCTGGATATTACCAGTTACATCATAACGCTAAACTTGTTGATCCGTGTGTTTTTGGCTATTGTGTTAGCAAAGCATATGAGGACGCAGGACAAGGGGACATCGCAATACAACGGCTACTTCGTGAACCAGGTGGCCCAGGATGCGCTTTTGTTCTAACAAGCGAGTCGCTCTACGAAACACTTGTTCTTGTAACGAATGAAAATACCGACATTAATATTCAGGGACACGCTGGTCAGCGTGCAGTATCTATACCGCGCCGTAAGCCGATAGAATGGGTTAAGGCGATGTACAAGCAGAAGGGGGCGAAGAAATGATGTTACGCCCCCAATCGCACAGGTTTCACGCCGTCGAGTCGGATGCTTTTCTACGTTCAATTAACTTGTGTTTTGATGCGCAGGAGCCAGATCGTATTGCGCATTTTCGTCCTACTGCAAAAAGTTTGCCATTGATTAGAGGCATTTTAGGAGATTCAACCGAAAGAGCATACTTGATCGTTGCTCCCTATGGTTCTGGCAAGTCACTAACGTTTACTTATTTGTTAAATGTTATCGAGAACCGTCGAGAGGCTCAAAGAGTCCTCGCGTCTATTGAAAAGCGTTTTGATACCATCAGTCCTTCTCTTAGGCAGTTATTGCTTAATAGGCGGCGTTCTAAAAAACGTGGGATCGTACTTCCCTTACATGGATATAACAAAAATCTGCCACAAGCGATTATTGAATCTGCGCGAGAGGCCTTGACCCGCAACAAACTCGGACGTGAGGCAAGGCGCATTAAACAATCTAAGGCCACGACCATCGAGGATGCTATTGTTTTTCTTCAGGAATTAAAGGTAGTAGCTCTGAATGCTGGAATAGATAGAATAATCATTCTATGGGATGAGACTGGACGCCATTTGGAGTCATTGGTATCTGATGGGCGCGCAGCTGAGCTTTCGGATATACAAGTACTTGCAGAGTATGTGTCGCGTTCCGCCGACATTCCGATGGTCTTTGGGGTGACGCTTCATCAGAGTATACTACATCATGCACAGCAAATGTCACAGTCAGTCCGTACGGAATGGCAAAAAATATCTGGCCGTTTTGAAACTATCCAATATGTTGATGACAGCAAGGAAATCTACCGACTTATTGCTGATATTGTCCAAACGAGTCGGGGTCGTGTAGAATCTCCGAGTAAGAATCTCTTTCATTGCTTGGCAAAGCAAGCAATGAAAGAGAATGGTCTCTTCACCGATTTCAATCTTACTGAACTCAGTATTTTATTTGAAGCTACTTATCCTTCGCATCCGGCCGCTATTTATCTTTTACCGCGTATTTCAGCCCGCGTAGCGCAGAACGAGCGAACGCTTTTTACATTTCTTTATACAGTGTCATTATCAGATGGCTTCACAGTATCTGATATATATGATTACTTTTCGCCTTCCATGCGCGGTGATGTGGCCATCGGAGGAACATATAAGCAGTGGTTGGAAACAGAAAGCGCGATTTCGAAAACTACGGGTAATGAGGCTGAAGGTCGGGTATTGAAAAGTGCATGTTTACTTAGTATGGGAACGAAGGGCGAACGGTCTCGTGTTGGTCGTGAGACTTTAATTTGGGCAATGTCGGGATATAACTCTTCTATCCCATGGTCGAAAACGGTCTCCATGTTGGTTGGGAAAAAATTGTTGCTTTATCGCCAGCATAGCCAGGAAGTCGCTGTTTGGCATGGTACGGATATTGATCTTAGGGGGCGCTTATCTGATGAGAAGGAGCGACAGCGTGCATCATTCAACGTGCTTACATTTCTAAATAGTGAGGCCGAACCAGAGGCGTGGAAACCCATAGAGTACAATACTAAATACGGACTGACCCGCTATTGGACCGGACGTTATATTTTACCTAAGAATTTTCAAGAACTATTGCCAGTTTCTAGAGAGCAAAATATTGCGCAAGGATGCGATGGCCGGATTCTATATTTAGCGGCAGAAACAAGCGAGGATCTCTGGGAGGCTCAAAACGCTGCCAAAACATTGTTTGATTGCCAAACGATCGTTGTTGTTCCTACTATTCAGTTGAGTCTTACTGATGCTGCACTTGAAGTTTGGTGTCTTTCTAAAATGCAGCATAACACTGAATTAACAGGTGAGGATCCATTAGTTTTACCCGAAATCCAGCAGATGATAGATGATGCTCGGGCGCATCTTCAGTCCGTTCTTGATAAATTGGTTAAACCTAGGCATGATGGTCCGCGTTGGTTTTATCAAGGTAAACCGCTATCAGTTATTGGTGTGAGTGATCTTCGCCGTGAGCTATCTCGTATTACTGAAGAAGTGTTTCCGGATACACCGCGAATTTATAATGAGCTTATTAATCGTGATAAACCAAGTGGTACGATTGTTAATTCCCGTAAAAAACTTCTCATGGGTATGCTAGAACGTCATGGTACAGCCGACCTCGGTCTTGTTTCCACTACACCTGATGCTTCGATGTTTCGCACAATTCTTGTGCATACTGGTTTATACCGCCAAGGAACCAAGGGTGATTGGCATTATTCCTCTGGTCGGGTTAATGGCCCGCCACATGACCCTGGATTTAAAAGAGTATGGCAAATCCTGCGTCAGTTCTTTGAGGAACCTACAGATACTCCTAAAAAGCCTCGTCACCTCTTTACGGAACTTTTATCTCCTCCATATGGTATCCGCCAGGGTCTTTTCCCGATCCTTTTCACTGCTGGACTAAAAGCATTTGGCCGGGCCATATCAATACGGTACAAGGGCGAGTATATTGAGGATATTCTACCTTCTGTAATTGAAGACCTTTGCCGGAATGCCGATGACTATGAGGTCAATGTAATCAATCTCGATTCTGCTACTGATGAATATTTAGCAACCATTCGCTCTATATTTTTAGGTAAGCAACTTGTTGATTCTGATACCGATGCTGTGCGTTCTACATATGATTCAATTCAGAGTTGGTTATTTCAGTTGCCAAAAGCTGCTTTGACGGCCGAGACCGTCAGTCCTCAAGCTAAGAAATTTCAATATCTCCTTCAGGGTGTAAAAAAGGCCGACCCATTGGTTTTCCTTATGCGTGATTTCCCGGACTCCTGTGGATTTAGTCTCCGGGATGCTGTACTCGTTAAGGAAATAGTCGTGCCTTTAAAAACGGAACTTGAGCAGGTATCTGATACTTATGTTCGAAAAGCTGCAAGTGCAATTTACCAAGCATTAGCTCGAACTCAATCAGATCATACACGCGGAGTGCAGCGCGTGGCGCAACAGTGGGCCAGCTATTTCCCTGATGCTGTTACAGCCACTGGTTTGCCGGGTATTGCTAGAAGCCTTCTTTCACGAATGAGAATGAATTATGACGATGAGGGGTTGTTCATTAACTCACTAGCGCTTTTAATCGTCGGCCGCTCTACGGAAGATTGGGATGATAGTACAGCTATTGAATTCGAGGGCAAGATACAGGAGCTTACTCACAAGATAGAAACTACAGCACTTCGTGCAAGCAACTTGGTTGATATAGCTGATGCTCAAGAAATGCGCGAAGGTCTATCACATCTCGTCGCGGAACGAATTGAGGATCTTTATGCTCAGCTCGTTCTTCTACTGGACAAGGATAAATCTGCAGATATCCTTTCCAGAATTATGAAAGGGAAAGGTAATGGCCACACTAAATGAAGCCTTACGGGCAATCGACGATCACCCGGATGTTGGACATATTGTCAGCGTTTCAGGGGGTAAAGATTCAGCTGCACTTGCTGTTTATCTCCGCAAAAACTACCCTGAGATTCCAGCCACATATATTTTTTGTGATACTGGGTGCGAACTTCCTGAAACTGATGAGTATATCAAACGACTGGAAGGTCTCCTCGGTAAACAGGTCATTAGACTTACCGCTCTGGAAACATTGAAAATCAAGGAGAAACCGGGAAGAAATCCATTCGATATTTGGCTGAAAGAAATTTATGGTGGTTTTTTACCAAACCCTAGGAGTCGTTGGTGCACAAGGGTTCTAAAGATCGAACCCTTTGAACGTTTTGTCGGCGATCAGCATGTATTTAGTTATATCGGTATTCGTGCCGATGAAGATCGTGATGGATATAGGCCGAAGAAACCACCACGTCTATCAGATCGTCCCAATATTGTCCCAGTGTATCCTTTTAAGGATGATGGCATTAAACTTGATGGTGTGAAGAGGATTTTAGAAGAATCGGGTTTGGCATTGCCCAAGTATTATGAATGGCGATCTCGTTCGGGATGCTATTTTTGTTTCTATCAGCAAATAGGCGAATGGCAAGGACTGCGTGAGCGTCATCCAGAATTATTTAAGAAAGCACAGAACTATGAAACAAAGATTAATGGCAAACAATTTACCTGGGTGGATGGTCGTTCATTAGGTGAGCTAGCTGCAATGCCTCGGCATGAAGTCCCCTCTATCGATGATGCGGAGGGATGTGCCATATGTCATCTTTAAGCTGTTATCTTTGTTGTCGTGCGTTTCTTGACATAGTTGTTTTCGCCGGGGGAATTTTACAGGAGGATAATATTGAGAAAATTGCATGAAACGCTTGTACGATTGGGTGCTGTAAAACTGGCCGAATTCTTGGGTGAGCACACTGTGTCGTTGTTAGAACTACTCGATATGAGGCAGTTGCAGGCGACGCGTCTATCTGAATTAATTTTAGCCCAAACCGGCCCGGAGGACTTGTTGTTAGATGCCTCGCGTCGGCGAGAAATAATTACTGCACTAAATAGTGATGACGCTGATCGGTTGTGCCGTTTAATCGGGATTACCCCGACACCCGATGCATGGCAGGCTCTCTATCGACAATCCTTTCCCAAAGGTAGTGTTACTGCGAATGCGCTCTTTGCTTTTTTTGGTTTCAGCCCGCAAGCAATAGATGAACAAGAATCCGCCACTCGGCCTATAGTAATCGTCGAACCTAGATATGGTTTGTTTCCCCACCAGGTAAAGGCTAGTCGTGATTGTCTTGATATTCTATCACCGCCAGACCGCCCGCGTGTGTTGCTTCATATGCCGACAGGTGCTGGTAAGACTAGAACGGCAATGAATGTTCTTTCACACTTTTTCCGTGATAAGCTAGATGACTCTTCATTGGTCGTATGGCTTGCACATAGTGAAGAACTCTGTGAACAAGCCGCCGAAGAATTTGAGAAGGCGTGGCAATATTTAGGCAATCGACCGGTAAATGTTTATCGTGCTTTTAGTCAGAATAGACCCGACTATGAGGCTATTCGAGGAGGCCTTCTTGTCGCTGGACTCCAGCTTCTCTTTAGCCTGAGCCATACGGAACAATCAACATTTCTCCGTTTGGCACAACGGGTGACCATTGTCGTTATGGACGAAGCCCATCAAGCGATAGCACCGACGTATAGGCATTTATTAGATCTTCTCACTGTAAGACCTACAACAGCCTTGTTAGGTCTTTCTGCCACACCTGGCCGTAGCTTACTTGATGGCCATCAAGATATGGAACTCGCACAGTTCTTCAAACGTCAAAAAGTGACACTGCAAGTGCCGGGTTACACCAATCCCATATTGTATCTACAAGCTGAAGGGTATATCGCGCAGGTTGCATACGAGTATATTCCGTACCAACCAGGCCAGGATATCGCACTAACCCAGATTGAGATGCAGCGTCTTCAAACAGAGTTGGACCTACCTCAGTCGGCCATTCTCCGGCTTGGGCAGGATCAAAAGCGCAACTTTCTTATTATTACCCGGTTAATGGAGGAGGCTAGGTCCGGATGTAAAATTATCGTTTTCGCTTGTTCGGTCGAGCATGCACATATTCTAGCTGGTATACTTGCCGCTAAAGGTTTAAAAGCTGCTGCTATTACAAGCCGGACAAATCCAGCACGCCGAAGACAGGTTATTGCCGATTACCGGCAACCTTTGGGATGCCAGATTCTCTGTAATTATGGTGTTCTCACTCAAGGTTTCGATGCTCCAATGACCAAATGCGCCCTGATTGCAAGACCAACTCAGTCCGTTGTCCTCTATAGTCAAATGGTTGGCAGAGCTGCACGCGGCCCGAAAGCGGGAGGCAATACTCAATGTAAGATAATCACCGTAGTAGACCAGTTACCTGGTTTTCGAAGTGTAGCTGAAGCATTTGAATACTTTGAGGAGATCTGGCAATGACACCACAAGAAACATCCACTGATTACGAGATTCTGCCACCGCATCTAGCGATCAAGTCGATGCGCGATTCGGGATATCGCGACACGGCACATGCTCTGGCAGAGCTTGTNNTCGATAATAGCATTCAGGCTGGTTTGCCGGTCAATCAAGTGACTAACGTCGAATTACTATGTATTGATAAGGTTGATTTAGTTGCTGAGAGACGAAGGCAACGAATTAGTGAAATCGCAGTGTATGACAATGCTTCTGGCATGGACGCAGAGACACTTCGAATCGCCCTCCAGTTCGGTAATGGAACACACCTGCAGCAAGCCGCACAAAATGGGATTGGTAAGTTCGGTATGGGGCTGCCCAATGCTTCCATTTCACAGTGTCGGCGCGTTGACGTGTGGTCTTGGCAGAATCGTCGGTGCCTCCATACATATATAAATATAGAAGAGATTCAGGCTGGTAGGTTGAGAACGGTACCAGAGCCGGAGGTTTCTTCACTACCACCACGTTGGCGTGATCTTATTCGTGACGAGCAGTGCGATCATGGTACGCTTGTTGTGTGGTCGGACATTGATCGTGTCCGTTGGAAAACAAGTTCGGCATTACTGAAAAACGCCGAGTTTCTAATTGGGCGGATATATCGCTACTTTCTAAAAGAAAATCGTGTTCGCATTAGAATGGCCGCGTTCGAGGAGAGTGGCGCAGGACATAATTGCAGCTTCGACCGGGATGTTCTACCTAATGACCCTCTTTATCTCATGGCTGGANNTGGAACATGTACCCCTCCGCCTTTTGACGGCACTGCTGCTTTTGATTTAGTAACAGGGTATTCTCTTGAAATCGAGTCGAACGGTGAGCGGCACACAGTGATGCTTAAATTCTCCGTCACAAAAAAAGAAGCTCGGCATTCAGGTGGGAATTCTCCGATAGGTAAACATGCTGCGAAAAATCAAGGTGTATCTGTTGTGCGTGCAGGAAGAGAATTAGAGCTTAATAGGACATTTGAGAATCGTTATGACCCCACGGATCGTTGGTGGGGCGTTGAAGTAAGTTTTAGCCCGGAACTCGATTATGTGTTCGGTGTTACGAATAATAAACAGTCTGCTACTGCTTTTATGCAGTGCGATTTGGATGAAGACGCATCAGCGGAAGGTCAGACGCCGGGTGAGTATGAGGATATGCTTCGTCAATCGTGTGATCCGCGACTTGCAATTTATAAGATATCACAAGAAATATCGAAGATGCTCGGTAGCAGAAGAGGCGCTGACGGTGTTCTTCGACAGCAAATTGCTAGATTGGGGGAGGGTAGTCGTAAGGCCGGTGAATTATCTCCACCCCCAGGTTCTGCCGAAGATATCGCTACTCGTGCCACTCAAAGGCGACGCGAACAAATAGGAAAGCAGGGTAAAAGTGATGAGGGTGAGGGATTGTCGGAGGAGGTAAAGCAAGCTCAAATAACCGCTGAGTTGATTACTGATGGAGTGGAGGAAGCGGAAGCTAAGGGGATCGCCGTTGAAAATGTAACGAAAAAGTTTAAGTACTTGTTTCAGGAGGCGGCTGTTCCTGGGGCTGCGATCTTTGACATCCGCTCAATGGCTGGTACGATTATTATTTTACTGAATACTCGCCACCCCGCCAATGAACATCTTTTTGCATTACTTAAATGCGATGATGTAGAACATCCCGCACTTAAAGCACTGAAATTACTGCTTACTGCGTGGGCGAGACTTGAGGATGAAGCTGGGGAGGCTCGGCGGCAGCAGTTGGAGGATATTCGGAGTGATTGGGGAAGGATTGCGCGAGATTTCCTTGCCGCGGCCGAGGAATAGTTTGTGGCCAACATCGACGCAAATCTTGTGTGGTCCCCAATCGGACCGCAGATTGTGTCACGCTGTGGGACAGAAGGTGGCCTTCGGTTACTCATCGCACCGTTTATCCAGCGCGAGGCATTGGTTCATCTTTTAGATAAACTTACATCGCATGAAGACCTTAAAATAATCACGAGATGGACGGCGAAGGATATTGCTGCAGGCGTATCCGATCCTTTTGTTTATGAGGAATGTGCTAATAGGCATATTCCTCTTTACCTTCATCCAGCGATCCATCTTAAGATGTTTACTATGGGTTCGGGATTGTGTTTTTGCGGCAGTGCCAATGTTACAAGTAGCGGTTTGGGGCTGCATGAAGGAGGCAATATCGAAGCTGGCATATGGTCAGCTATTACTCTCGCTGATTGGCAGCACGTATATGATATAATCAACGCTAGTCTTCAGACCGATAATGCGACATTTGAAGCTGCCGTGCGGTACCGAGATAAATATCTTCATCATGGACCTCCGTTACCGCCGCTTGAATTACCAACTAGTGTTCAACACGATTTCACATTAGCTTCTTTGCCTTCAACAAATAATCCCGAAGATGTTATATTATATGAGTCAGGTGGTGAGATGCAATTCCAGAGTGCTGATATCAATTGTATAATGCATGATCTCGTGGCATTCGGCGGTATCGGGCAATTCACTAGAGACAAGCTTCAAAATGCAATACGAGAGGGTTTTTTATCCCAGCTATTCGTCAAGCAGATCATAGATCATATTAAACAGTCTGGTAGTCTTCGTTTTGGAGAAATGACGGCGTGGATACATTCGAATTGCCGAGATGTACCTGTACCATATAGATGGGAAATCAAAGAATCGACACATGTGCTTTATAATTGGCTTGAATATTATGTGCCGGAAATATCATGGTCAGTTCCTGGTCAACGATCTCAAGTTATAGTGTGGAAGAGCATGGATAAATAGTGGTGAGACAGATGGCTTTGGATTTGATATCAAATAGTGGAGTATTGCCAAGGCAATTGGGGAAACATCGGGGTTCATTACTTAAGCAAATAGTTAGGACGTAATTATGATAAAGCTTGAATTTCCCTATTCCGAACAGCAACGGAAGCTGTTCAAGTCTGGCGAGCTGATCTCGTCTTGGGCGAAGAAATATCCGAATTATATTTGGAATCGCTACCCAATGCAACACTCCTTGTCATGGCTGAACCCTATTTAGGGAAACCAGGTTATAGAACAATCAAACTACGATTGGGCAATGCAGCGCCCGCTGGTTTATCATTGAAGGAATTACACTTGGAGAATTATGATAAACAATATGGAGGCCGATGGGATGCTGGTGCAAATAAACGTGGTGGAGGGACGAAAATAGGCTTGAATGAGTATGCACATGCGATTAGCCTCATGTTGAAAGAAGCTCTCAAGGCATAGATGCAGGACGCGCACTGATGACCACTTATTATCCCCACCTCTAGTGGTGTTACCCCGAGGCATACCACCCGTACAGGTAAAAATCCCTATTATGAAATCCCAAAAATCAGAGAAACGTTAGCAGCCTGTAGTGATCTATATAGGCAAGTCGAACAGAGCTTCGAGCCAGGGGGGCATAATAGCCATCAGATACCTCGGATTGGTCAGTTTCCCCATAGGCGGATCGGTAGAAACCTAAAAACAAGCGTGTCACCCGGTCAAAATAGGGCGATTTTCAGTAAAATAACGCTGAGTAGGCGTTCCGGGCGACGGATTATTCTGATGTAGCAGTAACACATTACTGGATATAGAGTAAGAGTGATATATTCAAAAAACCAGGATTATCGTATCGACCGTTTTGCTCTCTATAACTCCTCAATAGCCACGCCGTGTCGGAGCTTTTTCGATGGAGTATAACCAAGCCCTATTGGTCGGGAAACTAGCGCTTCTCGATGAGATAATAAAAGTCGCTCATTCTTCGACTATGCCGCCTAATCCAATTTGGCGACACGCACCCAATGATGATATGCCAATCTGGTTTAATCTTCTGGTGAACATCCCATATCCATATGCTATGCAGCGCTCATGGATACTGGAATTAGGTGTTGACGGTTCCGTATGGGTGTCTAA
>DIKB01000085.1 GCA_002421445.1 Dehalococcoidia bacterium UBA5629
AATTCATCCTAAATATTATATATATCGGACTGTCTATAATATGGCCGGAGGTATTACCGAATGGAAAGCAGAGGGACTACCCGTAATAAACTAACATATTTGACTCTCAATTCATCATAACGCATACGCCATAAACAACTTTCATGTTATTACCGTGGCAATAAGATATGGCCGCTTCGCTTTCCGATCCGGGTTGAAGCCAGATGCGGTCCAGCCCTAATGTTTTACATTGTTTGATAATTTCCTCAGTGACTTTTGGTGGAACTACAAAGTCAACTACATCTACCTTGACAGGTATGTCTTTAAGGCTGGGGTAACAACGCAATCCCTCCAGTTCCTTTAACCCCGGATTAACCGGATACACGTCATAGCCGCGGCTTTTAAGGTTCTTCACTATCCTGTGGCCGTATTTCTCCGGATTGTCACTGGCTCCCACCACAGCAAATGCTTTCTGAGACATAAACTCTTTTATTAATTCCTGCATGTTATCCTCCTAAAATACCAGTGATAACATTAAAATTTGTGAGCATAGCATACAGTATAACATGTTATGATTATCTGTTGAAACGAGCTTGCCGCGAAACAGAACTGATTACAAACGATGAAAAGCTAACCGCAGCAGGAAAGGCCAAACAGTTTTTGAAAGAAAGTGAGCAGATATTCTCGGGCACAGATATACCGGCTAATAAGACGAAACGCTGGTATGGTTGACCAGGGAGGGTCATCTTCTTATGGACAAAAACTAATCTCCTGCCCACCCTGTACGAGCTGAGAATGGTAAGCAGCACAGGTTTATAAGTGTTTTAGTGGCAGGTATCTTTGCGATCGGTCCCGGCGATATCGCAGTGTCTTACATATACCAGATCACTGGTTACCTCGTCCCGCACCAGATAACCACCGTCAATCTGGCTGACGACCAAGAACCACCTGCCGGATTCATTTTGAATTTTTATGGTACTCGCAGAGTATTCCATTCGTTAACAGAGTTTAACAATCTTTAATGAGTTACTCCTGAAAAAGGTATTCTCAGGTGATAGGTGATAGAATGGAACAAAAAGGGGGAAACCGATGCTTCGATTGCATAATCATCAACCATCGTTGTGGGAATCGGTATTACCACCTGAGCTATTTCGGATGAGCGATGAATTGACTAAGGTTGACAGACTATTGGATGACGAGCGTTTCTTTGCGCCGTTTCTGGAGAGGTTCAATACCCGGATAGGGAGACCCACAGTTCCCATAGCCACCTATGTGAGGATGATGTACCTTAAGCGTCGCTATCAGTTGGGATACGAGACATTGGTAAAAGAAGTGAGCGATAGCTTCAGCTGGCGGCGTTTCTGCCATCTCTCAATTGATGACACTGTTCCTGATTCGACTACCTTGATCAAGCTTACCCACAAATATGGTGAAGCTATTGTGCATGATCTCAATGATGCGCTGGTATTAAAGCTGAAAGAGAGTAAGGTTATCAGAGGGAAGAAGCTGCGTATAGATACTGCGGTGACGGAGGCTAATATCCATTATCCTACTGACACCGGACTTCTGGCCGATGGGGTACGGGTAATCACCCGAACTGTGGGCAAACTCAAAAAACATGGTGTTGACATAGGCAATCGGTTTGTAAATCACAACCGAAAGGTAAAGAAGACAATTATAGGATTGATGAAGGTGATGAAGAAGCGAGTGGGGAAAGATAATCCGGCACTGACCAAAGCCAGGGTGACACTAAGTCGTGTAGCAGAAGAAGTAGTAGCCGCTGAGCGAGAGATACAGGGATGCCTGAATACGCTTATTGAGAGACCATCTGGTATACGGAAATCAGCGCAGCAGCTTGCCACCTGGGTGGAGATAACGGAAAAGGTCATCGAGCAGACAAAGAAGGTGATGGAAGGATGTAAACATATTCCGAGGAGGATAGTAAGCTTATTTGATACGGAAGCCCGCCCCATACGGCGAGGGAAGCTGCGGGATGGTACTGAGTTTGGACGCAAAGTGCTCATCGGAGAGACTGACCATGGCATCATCACCACCTACAAGGTCATTAAGGAAAATCCGTCTGATACCACGTTGCTCAAGTCCGCAGTACAGGGGCATAAGCGGCTATTCCGTAAACGACTGAAGGCGGTAGCCGCTGACAGAGGGTTCTACTCCCGACAAAATGAACAGTGGTTACAATGGGCTGGTGTTACGCAGGTGAGTATACCGGCACGGGGTAAGGTGAGCAGAGACCGGCACTGCCATCAGCACCAATCGTGGTTCAAGCGGCTGCAGCGGTTTCGGGCTGGTATTGAGGCAAAAATAAGCTTATTGGACAGGAAGTTTGGGCTTAAGAGAAGCCTGATGCGAGGGAGCGGGGGAACAGATATCTGGGTGGGACAAGGTATACTTGCCCATAACCTGTGGCAGGCTGCCAGAATACTGTGAAATGACAGAAGGAAGAACAAACCGGTGTACAAAATTGGAGAAGGGATACACTTGCCGATGGAGATTTACCGACTTTTTCAGGAGTAACTAATTAGAGACTGCTGAAAAAGAGGTGCATCCGCCTCAGGCGGATTCCTGCCGAGGGTCTGGGGGTGTCCCCCAGATTC
>DIKB01000148.1 GCA_002421445.1 Dehalococcoidia bacterium UBA5629
ATAGACAGAAACCTGATCGTATTAACACATAGTTCGTCGAGCGTTTTTTTATCCATAAAATATCCCGTTTCGTGGTGGCTTTGGCTCAAATTCTACAGTACAAACGATAAGGTTTTCAATTGTGAGTTTATGGACCGCAATACAGCCGAAAAGCTTAGCTCATCCCCGGAGCAGGGAACCTGCGGCACAGCTCAGCAACCTGATCGGCAACCTCTTTTTTAACGTTGCTATCGCCAGGCTGAGAAAGCACACGAACAATCATCGAAGCAACCTGCTTCGTTTCTCCTGTGCCGAATCCACGTGTTGTCATCGCCGGCATACCGAGACGAATTCCACTGGTAATTCTGGGCGGCGTCGGATCAAACGGGATAGCATTCCTGTTTGCAATGATTCCCACAGATTCAAGCTCATCCTGAGCAACTTTCCCCGTAATGTCCGTACCTCGAAGATCAACGAGCACAAGGTGATTATCTGTACCACCGGTTACCAGACGAAAGCCCTGCTTCTGGAGTTCAGATGCCAGCATCTTTGCGTTATCGATGACTGCCTGTTGATATACTTTAAACTCCGGCTGCAGTGCCTCATGAAAAGCCACTGCTTTGGCAGCAATTGTATGCATCATCGGCCCACCCTGCATCATGGGAAATACAGCCGAATCAAGCTTCGCCGCCCACTCTTCCTTGCAAAAAACCAGGCCTGCACGCGGCCCCCGTAATGTCTTATGAGTCGATGTAGTCACGAAATCCGCATACGGCACAGGTGTTGGATGAAGCCCAACAGCCACAAGTCCGGCAATATGAGCTATATCTGCCATAAGCCTGGCACCGGCTTTTTCAGCAATCTCCTGAAATCGTTTAAAATCAATTGTTCGCGGATACGAACTAGCGCCGCAGACAATCAACTTCGGACGATGCTGAATCGCCAGATTTTCAAGCTCCTTATAATCGATTCCCTCGGTATCCCTATTTAATCCATAAGAAACAAATTTGTACCATTTCCCTGAAAAATTAACGGCAGCACCATGCGTGAGGTGTCCGCCGTGACTCAATGACATTCCCATCACTGTATCCCCGGGTTGAAGCAGCGTGAAATAAACAGCCATGTTTGCCTGGCTGCCGCTATGAGGCTGTACATTCACATGCTCGGCATTGAACAGCTTCTTTGCCCGTTCAATTGCTAGCGTTTCGGCAGCATCAGCATTCATACAACCTGCATAGTACCTGCGGCCGGGATAGCCTTCAGCGTACTTATTCGTCATAATAGAACCCTGAGCACGAAGCACCTCGGAGCTCACATAATTTTCTGAAGCCGTTAAATTGATTGTCCCCTGCTGTTTCTTTTCTTCGGCCTCAATAATACGGAATAGTTCAGTATCTTTCTTGGTATGATTGCTCATTAGTGTCCCTCTCTAACGTCAATGCAGCATGATAACATCACCAGCTATGGAGGTCAACCAAAGACGATTTGCGGAAATCCCCGCGGCTAAGTATACTTTTATCCCTACGGGAATACTATAAAATGGTAACAATTATGAATTATAAATGGATTCTGATCATTTCTGCATGCGCCCTGCTTGTATTCGTAACTGCCTGTTCGTCACAAGCGACAGCGCCGACTATCGACAAGATTGCTGCCACCTATAAGAACGTTTACCCTTCCGGCAGCACCGAGATACATTGCGAGGCCTCCGATCCCGCCGGGGATAGTCTAATTTTCCGATGGTCAGCGACGGGCGGCAGCTTTGTAGGTACGGGACCGATAGTCACCTGGAATGCACCGAACAATTATGGGGACTACCATATCATGGTCTCAGTTAAAAATACTAAGGGAGACGTAACGCAACAAACGCTGACGGTCAGTGTTGTACCGGAACAGGGACAACAGGGATGCAGTTCGTGCGGACGGTAGCTAACATAACGGCACACAAAGAGGAAAAACATGAATCACCGAAGTACCGAAGCAGTATCAAGCATTTTCCTCTCAGTTATTATACTGACCATTTTTCTTCTTTCCGCATGCGCTTCTACACAAAGCGACTCATCAAACTCGCTTCAGATTATCAGCCATAAAATGTCGTCATTCGCATCAGGGGATGGACGGCAAAGCACCGCTGTGGTCAATGGCAGGGCACAAAATACTGGCAGTGCTTCTATTAAATCAGCAACGATATTTGTCGAGTTTTTCGATGAACAGAGCAAACTGATGCAAACAGGTTCGGCCACACGACAAAACCTGTCGCCGGGAGAAACATGGGAGTTCGCCATCGAAACCACCGGGGCCGATGCGTGGAAAATAACCAAGTACACCATCAGGACAATTACCAATCAATGACCGGCGTCTTGTAAATAGTATACTATTTCAGATACACTGTTCATCATACCGAGGAGAGAAGGAGAAGAGGTTATGAAAAAGAGAGTTTTTCAACATATATCAGTCGGCATTTTTGCGGTTTTGACAATGCTGGCTATGATACTGAGCGCTTGTGTAACAGTACAGGCGCCATCATCACAATCACCAACAACATCATCACCAGCATCACAGGGAAACCGACCACCTACAATTACCAGTTTCACCAGTGACAAGCCCGAAGTCTTTCAGGATGGCACGGTTGGCTTCCAGGCCATAGCTGATGATCTGGATAATGATAAAATTAATTACGTATGGTCTGCCACTGCCGGGTCATTTCAGGGAGGCGGAGCCATCACGACGTGGCAAGCACCCAAGCAACCGGGTACGTACGAGATAACGATCAAAGTTGATGACGGCAAAGGCGGTACCGCTCAAAAAACAATGAATATGAAGGTCGTTTCCAACCGTAATCCGGTGATCTCCAAAATAACTGCGGAGCCTGCAGTAATAGCTCCGGGAGCAAGCTCACTGATCACCTGCGAAGCTTCCGATCCTGATGGCGATCCTGTACGCTACTCATGGTCAGTGAACGATGGCACTACGACAGGAACCGGCAACCGTATCACATGGTTTCCTCCAAACAAAGGTGGTACCTATAATATCATTGTCCTGGTCAAGGATGACAAGGGAGGAGAGGCTACTACCAGCACGACCGTCTCCGTAGCCACCTCAACCAAAACAGCAACCTTCAATTATGTCAAGGAAGAGTCCGGCACGGTAGGAAGGGATGGTGACCGCGACAGGACGCTGTTCAAAGCAGGTGACAATGATAATAAGATCGGTTACCGCGCGTTCTGGAGCTTTAACATTTTCAGTTTGAACCGCACCGAGATAAAAGACGCCCGTTTAATCTTTACGACAAAGAACGTTTCCGGCAAGCCATTCGTCAAAGTCGGCTCGGAATCTCTCGACGGATTACGATTATGGAAGGTCAGCTACAGCGAACAACTGCCCGCATTCGATATCACAGGCCAGCAGTTGCAAAAAGCCGGCGCGGCGCTCTGGGATCAACCGTCAGTTATAGACATCACACCTGAAATTGACTCGGCTGTTAAAGCAGCCTCCAACCGTTTCCAAATCGGGGCTTGGTTCGGTAAGGTGAACAACGGCGACGGCGTCGCTCAATGGATCGAATGGTCCGATGTAAAACTGGAAGTCACGTATACGGAAATTCCTTAAGCTTTCGTTTCCGAATATAAAAAGGCGGCATACCTGAGCATGCCGCCTTTTTACTTGTTTTTTACCAGATGGTACATTATAATAATTTAGCAGTCGACAGTAGAGAGTGCTAACATGGTAAGAAAATCGATCGAAAGAAGAGAGTCCGTCCTCAGGATTATCGTCGATGATTATATATCGACTGCAGTTCCTGTTGCCTCAGAATCTGTAATCCGAAAATATCATATCGGAGTCAGTTCGGCAACTATCCGAAATGACATGGCTCGTCTGGAAGAGGAAGGATATATTATCAGGCCGCACACATCTGCAGGAAGTGTTCCCAGGGACAAAGGCTATCGACAGTATGTTGAATCACTATCAGATACCATTGAGTTACCGGAGGCCGAAAAACGAGTTATCCACCGCTTTTTCGGCGACGTATCAGATGAAATTGATCGTTGGCTTAAATTAGCCGCGGAGGTCATAGCACACCGTGTCGGCAACGCTGTGTTGATTACATACCCAAAGGCCAGTGAGAGCCAGCTAATGCACGTGGAACTATTGCCTCTGCATGATCTCATGGTATTGCTTATTGTCGTATTAAATGAAGCTGTTATAAAACGGAAGATTCTATCGTTCGGCGAGGATATGACACCCGAGCAACTCGTCCAGATCGCTAATAAGCTAAATATGGTATATTCAGGGCGGACAAAATCGGAGATAGCCGAGAAAAAAGTAATACTGAGCGGACAGGAGCAACTGGCTGCGCTTGCGATACAGGGTATTATATCCGACCATGATGAAGCTAACTCTGAGGAACCTTACATTGAAGGATTACGGCTCCTGCTACGACAACCTGAATTCGCACAGAAAGATAAAATGCTTATGCTCATGGATTTGATGGAGGATAACAGACGCAGTATCGGACACAAGCTCTCCAGACAAACGGAAGAAGGCGTACAGGTACAGATCGGAGAGGAATGCCATGATGAAGCCCTCAAGGATTTGAGCCTCGTCTTCAGCCCCTATGGTATCGCTCGCAAACTGCATGGTGCAATTGGTGTTATCGGACCGACACGGATGGACTATCACCATGTCATAGCCACTGTGAATTACGTATCAGAGTTGCTTAGCGAACTGCTCAGTGGCGATTTTCGCGATGAATAAGTTATAAAAGGAGATAAGTGTTGACTCAAGATAACACGACAATGCCAGATGAACCGAAAGCTGAGTCATCGGCAGGTATGGATATCCAGGCTCTGAATAAAGCGGTTGAGCAGGAGAAGGCTGAAGCAGAGAAAAATCTGCTCGGATGGAAGCGTACTCAAGCTGATCTCGAGAATTTAAAAAAACGTTTCGAGCAGGAACGGAGTGATATAATTGCCTTCGGCAACTCCTCACTGTTGAAAAAGCTGCTGCCGGTAACTGATGATCTAGATCGAGCTTTTGGAGCATTGCCCCCGGATAGTGCAGAGAATATATGGGTCAAAGGCATCGGGCTCGTCCATCAAAAGCTGCAGAATTTGTTGCAATCGGAAGGTATTAACGCAATTGAGACGACCGGTAAACCCTTCGATCCAAAGCTTCATGAAGCATACGGCCAGCAAAATGGGACGGAGGGCATGGTGATAGCCGAGATTGAAAAGGGATATATGTACAAAGGAGAGGTACTCCGTGCCGCCAAAGTTACCGTTGGTAACGGAATGGAGGAAACCGACCCGAAATGCGATACAAATACTGATTAAACGGTACTATACTATTTTTAAGATATTTAGCTGTTAGGAGGAAATAATGGGAAAGACAATAGGAATCGACCTTGGAACAACATTAAGCGTCATTGCCATAATTGAAGGAGGCGAACCGAAAGTTATCTCGAACGCAGAGGGCGAACGGCTGACACCATCAATCGTCGCCATCGATAAGAAGGGAGAGCGCCTTGTTGGACTTCTGGCAAAGCGACAGGCGATAACCAATCCGGAGAACACCATCTTCAGCATTAAAAGGCTCATGGGGCGAAAATTCAAGGATGCCGAGGTACAAAGTGATATTAAGCGGCTTCCGTACAAAATCGTTGAAGCGCCGAATGGCGATGCTAAAGTAGTGATCGGAGGGCGGGAATACAGCACGGCAGAGGTCTCCGCCATGATCTTGCAGAAACTAAAGACTGATGCGGAAGCGTATCTCGGCGAAAAGGTCACTGATGCTGTCATTACCGTGCCTGCATACTTCAACGACAGCCAGAGACAGGCAACAAAAGATGCCGGCGTAATCGCCGGACTCAATGTCCTGCGCATCATCAACGAGCCGACAGCTTCAGCACTGGCCTACGGCATGGATAAAAAGAATGAACAGACAATAGCTGTGTATGACTTCGGCGGCGGCACATTCGACATTTCGATTTTGGAGCTCGGAGAGGGGACATTTCAGGTCAAATCGACCAACGGCGATACTCACCTCGGGGGTCATGATATCGACCAGGTCATCATGGACTGGTTATGTGAGGAATTCAAAAAGGAGGTCGGCATAGATCTGAGGCAGGACAGAATGGCCTTACAACGTCTCAAGGACGCTGCAGAGAAAGCGAAAAAAGAACTGTCTACGGTAGGACAAACGGATATTAATCTGCCATTCATCACTGCGGACGCATCCGGCCCCAAACATATGAACATAACGTTGACAAAAGCAAAACTTGAGCAGTTGGCTATGCCACTCATTGAACGAAGCATCGAACCATGCCGTCGAGCCTTGAAGGATGCCAATTTGACAACGGCTCAGATAAATGACGTTATTTTTGTTGGCGGCCAGACAAGAATGCCCAAGATTCAAGACGTCGTAAGACAGTTCTTTGGGAGGGAACCGATAAAGAGCATTAATCCTGATGAAGCAGTTGCGCTGGGCGCAGCCATTCAGGGAGGCGTACTGAAAGGCGATATCCGAGAGGTGCTGCTTCTTGATGTAACACCGCTGACACTGGGAATTGAGACTCTTGGCGGTATAGCTACTCCGTTGATACCGAGAAACACCACCATCCCGACAA
>DIKB01000088.1 GCA_002421445.1 Dehalococcoidia bacterium UBA5629
ACCCTGCAGACAGGATTCCTGTCATCCTGCCGTCACGATGGCATTGATCGATAACTTGCAATAGCCGATGATCAAGTTTCTTCAGGGTCTTCTTTCGCGATGCATTACGCTCGATTGATCGATTCACAAAATCCACAGGCAGCCCGTTAACAATATGCGCATTAAATACTCTGAACATCTCAACGACATAATCGAAATCTTCATCCCGACGCCTTTCCCGATAAAGCGCATTCAATTTTTGTTGCACTTTTAATAAGCGTGTGAGATGGGAGAGATGAAGAGGAAACGAGGCTTTAGCATAATCAACGGCAATGCTCGCCATAATTCCCTTTTCATCCCTCGATGAGATAAGAGTTCCGTTCCAATCGGAGATAATCACGTTATAATTCATGGTATTAATCTCTGAAGATTGATAGCTATCATACTGCCAGCGTCAGCGCAGCCGGCAGGATTCTGAATGAACACGGTGTCTCCCCGAGCAATTCACCATCAGCCTGAAGAGCTGCCCTCGTATCAGTTTGTATTGTTACCTCTTGCGCTCTTTTCACACAAACTTTTGGATGAGTAAGATGCGTACCTTTATATATGCTCGGCAGCGACCAGAGTAGATCGGGTTTTGATAAATCACTAATCAGCACCACATCAAACAATCCATCGGTGGGGTCTGCATTCGGTGCAGCCTTCATAGCACCGCCGCAGTATTTACCGAGGCTCATGAGCATAGTGCAAATCGTTATCTCGCTCAGTTCACCATCTATAGTCACTGATACCGGTTGATTTCTATACAATACAAGGGTTGATAATAAACCCATAAGATATGAAGGGACACTGCCCATCTTCTTAAACGTCTGGGTGGTAGCCCTGACAATCTCCGCAGCAAATCCTATGCCGGCAAGATTAACAAACAGGCGATCGTTTTTTACCCCGTTTTGCATAAATTCAGTAAAACCGAGATCAACGACAAGGTTGCGTGGATTCTTTAACCGATGACAGGCGTCCTGAATATGACAGGAAATACCGATAGTTCTTATGTAGTCTCCACCCGTACCGGTACCTATGATTCCCATCTGCACCCTATCCAATCCCCGTGCTTTATGCAGACCGTTGACAACCTCATGAATCGTGCCATCGCCACCAACCGCAACCACAATATGGTAGCCCTGCTCCACAGCAGCCTGTGCCATTTCGATAGCGTGCCCTTTGAAGGTGGTTAGCTCGTAATCAAAACTCAATTCGTCAGATTGGAGACACTGCAGGATGTGCGGCCATTCCCTGGCGCTTTTGCCTGCACCGGCGAGGGGATTAACGATCAGTTTTATATCAGGCACAAATGTCATCCTTACTTACAATCTTGAAGCAGTTTCGACATACATGAAACTCGAATAATTGTACCAGCATGGTAAAGATAGAGGCAAGGACACCGACCGCATGAAATAATGCCACCACAAGAATAGCCGTGCGAGCAGAAATCGTCAACATCTGATCGATTCTGATCGATTCTGCTAACTCAGCAAAGTTATGTAAGTATAACATTATGTATAGAACGCAATCTCTGTGCGTGACGACTCGAACGCGTAATAATGTATACAGATAATCAGGAAATCTTCAGACGACGCATTTATTGTACAGGTGATATGACTTAGAAATGGCAAGACGAAGATCGAATATAGAGATCATAGGTGAGATGTTGCGACTTGGCGAAAATGGCGCCGGGAAAACAAAGCTTATGTATGGAGCCAACTTAAGCTATATACAGATACAAAAATATCTGGGTTTTCTCACGAAACATGGCTTTATCGATAAGCTCGTCATTGGCAACCCGAGCATGACATATCACGTGAGCGATAAAGGAAAAGGTCTGTTAACAAGCATTGACAGCGTGCTGGAAGTGCTTGAACTGAACGACGGCGAAAGCCTTCAATAAAAAACTAATAAACGGAGAAATAACAACATATCAACGTCGATGGTAATAAAATAAATTGTCTGGACGGAAGTAAGCCAGATAAAGGAGAAGTGTATGTCAGAGAGAAGAATGCTCATTGTTGATTCAGATACCGCACAGAGGATCGAGGAAAATCGCGGAGACATGAGCCTTTCCGAGTTCATGGAATTCCTGCTTGATAACCAGCTCAGCGGGTCCTCCAGCAAGAATGATAACCATGTCACAAAAGAGGAGTTCAAGTTGTTTGAACAGGGCATTAGAGACTTGCTGCGCAATTTCCTCGAGTTTTTCCTCAGCTATGGACTGGAGCTTAAACAACAACCCTCTGACAAAGAGCTGGAACATCTAACACAGAGGATTAAGACATTGGGGGGCAAGAGTAAAACCGGTTGAGAAGCGCCGCACCTATCTAACAGGCAAATTTCACTTTTTCCCGCCTGTTCTCTTCGCTACTTCTCAATAACATATGCCGGCTTTGCAATAGAAGGTGATTAGCATGCTTAATAATGATCGTAAAGTAGTAGTTACCGGGATGGGTATAATCAGCCCTATCGGTCTCTCAGTTTCAGAAATGTGGGAATCCCTCAAACAAGGAAAGTCTGGAGTCGGTTATATTTCCAGCTTTGATACTACGACGTTTGAGACAAAATGTGCCGCTGAAGTCAAAGGGTTCGACGCCTGCACCTATGTTAACCCGAATCAGGCTCACAGAATGGACAGATTTACCCAATTCGCTGTAGCTGCCAGCCTTCAGGCGGTGGAATCTGCACGATTAACAATAGATGAGCATAATGCCGATGATATCGGAGTTATTATCGGCAATAGCGTATGCGGATTGCTTTCAATTAGCGAACAGTTTAAGGTACTGAGCGAGACAGGCCCCAGGAAAGTCAGCCCAATTCTGGCTCCGACGATGTGTGGAGACGCCCCTTCAGTTCAAGTGTCTTTAATACTGGGAACCAGAGGAGTAAGTTACTCGCCGTCATCTGCTTGTTCAAGTGGTAGCGATGCGATAGGACAGGCAGCGGAACTCATTCGTCAGGGTAAAGCCAGAGCAATAATTGCAGGTGGAACTGAAGCTCCTATCGTTCCTCTTGTCGTCGCTGCTTTTCAGTCGATTCGGGCATTGTCAACAAAAAAGAACGAGCCGACGGCGGCATGTCGGCCTTTTGATGGTGAACGGGATGGATTCGTCCTGGGCGAAGGCGCCGCCGTGCTTGTGCTCGAAGATGCCGACTATGCTATGAAACGCGGGGCTCCAATCCTTGCTGAACTTATTGGTTATGGCGCTACCAGTGACGCCTTTCATCTTACCCAACCCTCTCCCACCGGCAAAAGCGCCGCCAAAGCAGCAATGCTTGCTCTTGAGAACGCCGGCATCAGTCCTGACGACATCGACTACATCAATGCTCACGGCACAGCTACCCTATTGAATGATCGGACGGAAACGAACGTGATTAAGACTGTGCTCGGAGACAGGGCGAAGAGTGTTCCGATATCAGCAACCAAATCAATGACCGGACACCTGCTGGGGGCAGGGGGAAGCGTAGAGGCGGTAATAAGTATCCTGACGATAAACCACCACATGGTGCCGCCAACCATCAACCTTTCACATCCGGACCCTGAATGCGATCTGGATTACGTGCCTAATCAAGCCCGTGCAGTAAAAGTAAGAACCGTCCTATCGAACTCCTTCGGCTTTGGCGGACATAATTCAGCACTTATATTCAGCCGATACAATTAATTACTCCAGTCTTCATGTAACAAAAATTTATCTGGGATACTGTGGGGGCGATTTGCCCTGCTTCTTCACGACTCTAGGATACGTGCATTGTGATTTTTTCCCACAAGTACCGATAAATTCAATCTCATGCCACCAGTCATCGCCATAATCGAACAAATAGAGGAATTTCTGACCGGTATGCAGGTAAAGGCTGTCAACCCTGATACGATTGGCAGGTTTATTCAGTCTCTTGATCCTGATAAGGCTGACAAGAAGGCGTTTAAGATAGAAGATGATACGCTTGAATTGTCAAACCGGTTACAGCAAAAATGCATCGCTGAAGCATGCGCCCGTTGGATTCAGGATAAGGTTGAGATCAGGTCAAGTAAACAATCCAATTTGCTTCATGGCAAGATGTATCACACATCCCATAATGAAGTTGATCACGCTATCATTGGCAGCTCCAATTTTACCGTTAGAGGGCTTGGCTTGGGTTCAATAGGGAACAATATCGAACCCAACCTCGAAGTTGACAGTAACCGAGATCGTCTCGATCTCAAAGCATGGTTTTCTGAGGGTATACTATAAATAGAGAGGCTTATCGATTATTTCTTCGTATAGTCATAGAAGCCTTTGCCAGACTTGCGACCATACCATCCGGCGGCCACCATCTTGCGCAAGATGACAGGGACT
>DIKB01000128.1 GCA_002421445.1 Dehalococcoidia bacterium UBA5629
TTATTGTATGCTCCATATATTGATATTCGTTGCTACCGCATCCTCTCTGCCGTCCCTGTATTTTACCAGAGCTTTGACTGTAACGTATTCCCCGTCTCCATATATACCGTCTATCATCTCTTTATAGCGTCTCTCCACGAGGTCCCGTTTCAGCTTCCTGGTCCTGGTCAGTTCCTCTTCATCGGGATCGAACTCTTTGTGGAGCAGGACGAATTTTTTAACTCTGGATGCTTCCGGTAGATAGCTATTGACGCGGACGAGATCCTTCATCACCAGGTTTGCCACCTCTTTCCTCTGTGATAGATCGACGAAGGTGGTATACGCGACATGGTGGCGTTCCGCCCATTTGCCGACCATGGCGAAATCGATATTGACGATAGCGGCGACGAATTTTCTGGTTTTACCGCCGATAACCATGGCGTCCTTAATATAGGGGCTGAAGCGGAGTCTGCCCTCGATATACTGAGGGTAGTATTTGGTTCCGCCGGTCAGTTCGGAAACGTGCTCCAGCCTATCGAGGAAGATCAAATGTCCTTTTTCATTGATGTTGACGGCATCGCCTGTGTGGAACCATCCCTTAACCAGCACATCAGCGGTTTTTTGAGGGTCTCCCAGATATTCTTTGAACAGACAATCGCTTCGCACCAGCAGCTCGCCGTTACCGGTTATTCTGACCTCTGTGCCCGGCGCGGGACGTCCTACGCTCTGGAAGTCTATTTCCCCCTCGGTGTGAGAAGAGATGAATCCGCCTTCTGTGCTGGCGTAGGTTTGCCTCAGTTCAATACCGATGGCATGAATCAGACGAAAAGTATCGAGACTCAGGACAGAGCTTCCGGTGATAGCTGCCCGTACGTGGCTCAATCCCAGTTTATCTTTAAGAGGTCGGAACAGGAGCATATAGGCCACACGGTAAAGTGTGCGCCAGAAAAGATTCGGCCTCTTGTTTTCGAACAGAAAGTCGGCCATTCTGTAACCGACCGGCATGAACAGATTGTAAAAGAATCGCTTCAGGGCGCTGGTATCGGTGATCTTCACCTGTATCTCGCTGACCAGGCTTTCCCATTGCCGTGGTCCATAAATGACGAGGTTCGGTCCCGCCTCTCTGGTATCTTCGGCAACAGTCTCAGGCTCTTCGGGAAAGTTCAGCCGGGCACCGGTAAGGAGATGTGGGATGGTGGCGAAGTAACTATCACCCACCCATGCTGCCGGGAAGTTGGAGATAAGATTGTCGGATTCGTTGATCGGATAGCAGCCGACGAAGCCTCTGGCGGTGTTGATCAGCGCTTTATGTGTGAGCAAAGCGCCTTTTGGCAGGCCGGTCGTTCCCGATGTGTAGTAGATGAACGCTGTGTCATCGCTTTTGCCCTTTTCTATATTCTGCTCGAATAGCCCCGGGTGGTTTTTTTCATAGTCCTTGCCCAGAACAATGACCTCGGTGAAGCTTGTCAGCCAGGGATCATCATAGTTGCGTAATCCCTTCGGATCCCAGTAAATGACTTTTTTCAGTGACGGCACGTCCGTTTTGATGTCAAGAAATTTATCCGTCTGCTCCTGGTCGTTGACAATGGCAAATTTGGCGTTGGAGTGGACGGCGATGTATTTTACCTCCGATGGGATGGAGTCAACGAAGATCCCTGTAGGGATGCCTCCAGCCGCCTGCACGGCGAATTCACCCCAGAACCATTCCGGCTCATTATCGCCGATGATGCAGGCAACGTCTCCGGGCTGCAAGCCCAGGCTGATTAATCCCAGCGACAGATATTTTACCTGTTCGTAGTAATCATTCCATGTATACTGCTGCCAGATGCCGCGATCCTTCATGCACATGGCAGGATTTTGTCCCAATTTATTGTAATTATCGGCAATAATTTGTGGTATCGTTTCTTTTTTATCCATGAAAATATATCCGGAACAGGTTCAGGTGTCGTTCAGAAAGATTAGCAGAGCACGATCAGCGTGTCAAATATTTGTATTGCCTGTGTAAAGGGCTAAAGTCATTAATCCTTTTATTAGATGGATCGGGTTATCCATCAGGGTTTTAAATTTGACGATGTACATGCCAATATGCTCATAAAACAATGATGTCTCAACTCATGCCGGGAGAGTAATATTGACAGCGATTATGTCCTAATCGTTTGGCCTGGTACATTGCGAGATCGGCGTTTCGGATCAATTCATCCAGGTTGCTGCTGTTGTCCGGATATGTTGCTATCCCGATGCTGAACGGGATTGTTATCGAATTACCCTTATATCCAAAGCTGCGTGTCATGTTGTGTGCAATTCTTCCAATGATACTGGCAATTATAGTATCATCGGTTATCTCGGTAAGTAAAAAGATGAATTCGTCACCCCCAAAACGGGATACCGTATCCATCTTTCGTATGGCGCTTATAAGACGGGTAGCTACTTCCTGCAATACCTTATCGCCGGCCTCGTGTCCGAAGGAATCATTAACGTCTTTAAACTCGTCCAGATCCAGCATAGCGATAGCCAATTTTTTGTTATAGCGGGTGGCATGTTCTATTGCCATGGTGGCGCGATCATAGAAAAGATAACGATTCGGCAGCGTAGTCAGTTGATCAAAATAGGCTAATTTCTTTATCAAATCTTCAGTTTGTTTTCTATCAGTTATATCGTGAAAAATAAATAAATGTCCTACATGTTTTTGTCTGCGTGTGTATATCGGTGACACATTGGCAATGTAATACTGATGAGCCTCATTTCCGTGTATCATCAACTCAACTGTTGTATTAACGACGCTGCTGTAATTGAGATTAAGCTGAGAAGTTAATGACGGTGGTAACTGGTTGCCAATCGAGAGCGTTTCTATCGCTGTAATTATTTTTTGTGCGGAACTATTGAAATCAACGACGAATCCTTTGCAATCGGTGACAATGAATCCTTCGTTCATCGTTTCAATCAACGATTCTCTGGCTATTGGTATAACATCGAGCAATTGTTTGTTAAAAACCATCAGTGCCATAAAGATAGTCGATACTGATAGTGAAGCCGGTGTCCAGTCGGCATGCGGAATCGGTAAACATCGTGTTATATAAAGCAGATTTGCGGCAACTGGTATGACTATCATCATGATGATATAAACGATCTGACGGGCGTACAGGTGAGGACGTTGGATCACTCTGCGTATCAGTATGATAATGCTTGCCGCTAGCAGCAGGTAGTTATAAGTCCAGTCAACCCAGAACCATGGTCCATAGTGTTTTAAAACCAGAAGGAAAGGGCCGTCCGGGCTGAGGCTGATATCGTAATACATAAATACATGATATTGTTTTGTCCACTGCAGGAGCAGAGTAATAGCAGGAATAATAGCGAGTAGCAGTACTCTTTTTTTGGTGATCCATTTTCCCATGCCGCAGTACTGCAGGGAGAATAACAACACTGCGAGATGTAGTGAAACCGAGCCGATGTAGCTGATATTGAAACTGAATAACTTGATGCTTAGATCATTGCTGGTGTATTCGAAGATGTAGCCGGCTGCCCAGAAAAAAACGGCCGCCAGCGCTCCTAACAATGGAATTGCGCCGGGAGCAGTACGCCTCTGCCATATATATCCTGAAAGTACCAGGGAAATGCTTGCTGCCAGTAT
>DIKB01000150.1:0-1187 GCA_002421445.1 Dehalococcoidia bacterium UBA5629
CGAGACAGCCAGCGGTTCATACCGACAATGCCATTATCATTCCATTCGCCACCCATTTCCCATGGGCCGACGAACATCAGGTAACAGCGCACGGTATCCGTCCCAAGATCATCAACGTACACATCAGGCGTAACCACATTCCCCTTGGACTTGCTCATCTTCTCGCCCTTATAGATGATCAATCCCTGATTGAACAGCCTGCTGAACGGCTCGCCGAACTCGATAAGCCCGATATCGCGTATAGCCTTGGTAAAGAAACGAGCATAGAGCAGATGCATATTGGCGTGCTCAGCACCTCCGGTGTACAAATCCACGGGTGTCCACTTCTTCGCCATCGCTTTATCGAACGGTGTGGTATCGATATGCGGGCTGGTGTAGCGCAGGTAGTACCACGATGAGCACACAAATGTATCCATGGTATCCGTCTCTCGTTTTGCCGGGCTGCCGCACTTCGGACAGGTGGTATTTACGAAGGATTCAACGTATTTCAACGGCGATTCGCCGGTTGGTTTAAATTCAGCATCGGGCGGTAGCAGGACGGGTAAGTCCTTCTCAGGAACAGGGACAATGCCGCACTTATCGCAATAGATCATCGGGATCGGAGCTCCCCAGTAGCGCTGGCGTGAGATCAACCAGTCGCGGAGGCGGTAGGTAATTGAGCGTTTCCCTATGCCCTTCGATTCCATATAATCGCAGATCTTCTCGAAACCCTGATCGTTGGGAAGCCCGTTAAATTGTCCGGAGTTCACCTGAATGCCGCTGCCGGTATGGGCAACTTCAAGTTCTCCTCCCTTCCAATCAGGAGGAGCGATGGCAACCTTAATCGGAAGCTTGTATTTCCTGGCAAAAACGAAATCACGGTCATCGTGAGCGGGCACCGCCATGACTGCGCCCGTCCCATAGTGAGGCAACACATAATCGGCAATGAAGATGGGTGTTCTCTCGCCGTTGAGCTTATTAATGATATAGCTTCCGGTGAAGACTCCTGTCTTTTCACGATCTGCCGCTGTGCGCTCAATCTCTGTTTGCCGCAATGCCTGTGAGATATATGCTTCCACCGCAGCGTTATTCTCAGGCGTGGTCAACTTCGGCACCAGCGGATGCTCCGGGGCAATAACAAAAAAGGTGACGCCAAAGACGGTATCGGGACGCGTGGTGAAGACGCGTATCTCCTTTTCATCGATATG
>DIKB01000150.1:1237-2873 GCA_002421445.1 Dehalococcoidia bacterium UBA5629
ACAGTGCTGTGATCAAGAAGCTCCTCAGCGTATTTCGTGATCCTGAAGAACCATTGCTCCAGCGATTTCCGTGTAACGATTGTGCTGCAGCGTTCGCAGGTGCCGTCGCTGGCAACTTGCTCATTCGCCAGCACGGTCTGACAGTTGGGACACCAGTTCACCATCGCCGTTGTGCGGTACGCCAGGCCGGCTTCATATAACTTCAGGAAAAACCACTGCGTCCATCGATAATACTCGGGAAGGCAGGTGATCACTTCCCTGTCCCAATCATAAATTGTGCCGATAGTTTTGAGCTGCCGGCGCATATTTTCGACATTTTTCATCGTCCAGGTACGGGGATGAATGCCGTGTTTGATTGCAGCATTTTCGGCAGGCAATCCGAAAGCGTCAAAGCCTACAGGATGCAATACATTGAAACCGTTCATGCGCTTGTATCGTGCATAGACATCGGACGGAGCCATGGCGAACCAGTGCCCGATATGAAGATCGCCCGAGGTATACGGGAACATCGTCAATGCGTAGAATTTCGGGCGGGGATCATCGTCTTTAACGTCGTAGAGCTTGTCATCCGCCCACTTCTTCCGCCACTTTTTTTCTATGTCGATCGGGTTGTACTTTTCCGATATTTTCATGGGTAAAAATTGTATCCTGTCATGGTTGCTCAGTCAACAAAATCATTGCCTGGCACATAAGCAGTTTTTGCCAATCTGAGCAGTCTCTGCTATTGTAAATGAGAATATGGAACGGAAGCGATTTGAACATCTCGTCTCTAAAGCATTGGATGATCTGCCCGACGAATTTCTTGAGCAGCTTGAAAATGTTGAGGTCATCGTCGAAGACGTGCCGTCACCGCGTCAGGTCAAAAAACTGAGGCTGAAAGATCCGCTCGATTTATTGGGACTTTACGAAGGTACTCCGCAAACAGTGCGTAATACCAATTACAATCTGGTACCACCGGATAAGATCACGCTTTTTCAACAATCGATTGAATCCAGATGCCGATCCGACAAGGAAATCGAAGCTGAGATTAACATAACCCTGCAGCATGAGATCGCACATTATTTTGGGCTTGAGGATACGCAACTCTACAAGATAGAACGTCAGAAGCGAAAAGCAACCAAGAGGAAACAGAGGTAAATCTTTTTGAAACAAAAAGGGAGGGTGCATCTGCGCCCTCCCTGTCCAGCCAATCCCCTCTCCAAAATCCGATTCTATTACGGTATCCTTACCGTATGAGGCTCAACTGAGATCAGTCCTCACTGCGTCATCACCGAACCGGACGAGGGTTCCGTTCGCTCTGCCTCACCGCAGAGCACAACTATCAACCTGCCAGACACCCAGCACAGATTGAAGCTTCATCGCTCACCAACACTAACACACCGGTTGAAGCTGGATGCAACGGGGTAAATTCATGAAATACCTCAATTTCCATCTCGAAGCTATTGACATACTCGTGCGAATAGTATATTGTTCGTAATTAAGGAGGTGAACGAGATGCAAGCTTATTGTATGAAATGCCGCGCGAAGAAAGAAATGAAGAATCCAAAGACCATCACCATGAAGAATGGTAAGCCGGCAACTCAGGGCACTTGTCCGACCTGTGGCACCAAAATGTTCAGAATCGGCAAAGGATAAT
>DIKB01000137.1 GCA_002421445.1 Dehalococcoidia bacterium UBA5629
TTCTAGCGGTACTGTAAAGACACACCAGATGCTTTCAAATCGGTTACTTATTAGAAGTTTGCCTGCCAATGGACTCCTATAACTCGATATATAAGTCTTAAAGATTGATTATCAATGCAGGATGAGGTAGACTTTAAAATATGAAAAGGTTACCAGTAGTTCTTACTCCCGGTGAAGCAGGCTATATTGTAGCTGAGGTGCCTGTGATACCTGGCTGTATTTCGCAGGGCAAGACGATTGAGGAAGCTTTAAAAAACATTAAAGAAGCTGCTGAACTTTGCCTTGAGTGCATGGAAGAGGAGGGGTGGACATTAAGCGACGAGTATACAATACCAGCCTGATATCTGTTTGGTTCTCTTGAGCGTACTATAACCGCAGTCGGCCTCTTTTATACATTATTTTGTCGCAGACAGCATACTGACAATGTCTGTGACCAGCTTCTTTAACGCAGAATATTTACTGGTCAGGTCATCGTAGTCAGCTTTCACCTTAGCATAATCAGCTTTCATTGTAGTGTAATCTGCGTTCAGCTTGGCATTGTCCGTTCGCAGAGTACTTGCTTCGGTATTTAATTTAGTGTAAGTAGCTTGCAGCGCTGTGTAATCTGATTCAAGTTTTGCGGACTGTGTTTTGAGCGAGTCATATTGTGATTTGAGCTGTGACTGGCTCGCGCTCGTTGATGCCAGTTGTGATTGTAAGGTCTCCTTCTCTTTATTGAGCGGGCCTGATGCTATGAGTTGTGCCAACCCATACGGCTGCTACCAGGACGACTACCGCTACAACGATTCTTATGATGAGGGTCATTTTATTAGACATGATTTTCCTCCTCCAGAAACATCTTTTATGACTTCATCAGTATATCTGTACCATATTTTAGTTAAATCTTCTTTACTAAGAAGATTGTATCATTCTTTATAGCAGGTTACTATAACTGCCGAACTCTACCGTATTAATTGAGGATTGCGTATCTTTAGATGGTTATGCTTCAGGAAAGGCAACGACGTCATCGATGACGTTTGTATCATTGAACAACATGATCAAACGGTCAACACCCAATGCGATCCCTCCGCACGGTGGCAGATAAGCTAGAGAATCAAGAAATTTCTCCGGCATCGTATGGTTGTAGTTGCGTTCTTTTTTAATTTGCGCTATTTCATATTGGAATCGTTTCCGCTGTTGATATGGATCAGTCAGCTCGCTGAATGCGTTAGCCAGTTCCATGCCGCCTATAAATACTTCGGCGCGTTCCGCTACCAGCGGATTTAACGGATTGAGTCTGGCAAGTGAAGCCATTGGTGCCGGATAGTCCATCAGGATAACCGGCCTATTTCTGGGAAAAGTTGGCATGATTTTGGTGACCAGATCAATATCAAATTCGGATAGATCGCCGGCGGTTATCGGGTCCCAACCGGCGTGCTTGATGAATGCCTCCCTGACTGTTACCTTCAGCCAGGGAAGATTGATATCAATTGTTTGCCCCTGATATGGTATCTGAGCGCCGAAATGTAATTTATCGGCAATATGAAGCACCAGTTGTTGAGTGTCATTGATCATTTGCATATAGTCGCTTCCGGACCGGTACCATTCCAGCAAGATAAATTCCGGGTTATGCTGTTTGCCTCTTTCATCTTTGCGGAAGCAATGGCTTATCTGGAATAGTTTTTCATATCCGGCGGAAAGTAGACGCTTCATATAGAGCTCCGGTGAAGTGGAGAGAAGATACGCTTCGCTCTGAAATGGCTCAATATACAGTTCAGGGGCAATTGTTGAGGCACGAATGGGAGTTTCTACTTCAAGGAATCCCTGGTCACAAAAAAATGATCGTACGATCCGGTAAATATGGGCTCTTCTCTCCAATCCCATCCGTATGCGGGCAAGACGCTGGCGTTCAGTTTCGTCTGCGTTGGTCACTTTTTTGCGGTGATCCGCTCTACATAGGCGCCGCTGCGGGTATCTATTTTCAAGATGTCACCTTCTTTGATAAAAGTGGGCACACCAAGGTTTACACCGGTTTCAAGCACGACCATCTTTGCCTGATTGGTGACGGTATCTGTTTTGTTTGAAACGGCGCTCTCTACCACTTTAAGTTCAACGAAATTTGGTAATGTAACGTCGAGTGCCTTTTCTCCCATCAAAAGCACATTGACGAGGGTGCCGTCTTTGAGGAAGTTTTTCTTGTTACCCAGAATTGATTCTTCAAGCAAGGTTTGCTCGAATGTTTCTGTGTTCATGAATACATAATGCTGATCTTGATTATACAGGTATTGCATTTCCTGGCTGGTGACACTGACCTCATCAACTTTCTCTCCGGAATGGAAGGTGCGCTCAAATGTACTTCCATCCTGGAGATTGCGCAGTTTGAACCGATAAATAGCGCGACCTTTCCCAGGCTTCATAAATTCCGCATCGTCGACGTTATAAGGGATTTCATTGATAAGAAGCTTACTATTTTTTCTTATATCTGCAATATCAGTTGCCACGAGGTCCTCCATTTATCAAGCCAATGTTACACGGCTTCGCAAGTTTGCTTTTTTAGCACCAGCGATTATACCTGTTCACGCAGTAGTGTTCAATTCCGTATCATTGCTTGTTTCAGGAAGATACTGAAAGGTCTAAAAATAAGGTTAGTCTGCCCCCTCATATTTGAATGATACCTTTATTTTGGTACGATAGCAGATGATCTTGTTCTCTTCAAGTTGCATGTCCAGTTGCACAACTTCGGCTATCCGTAGGTCTCGTAACGATTTTGATGCTGTCGCGATGGCTTGAGCGGCTGCTTTCTCCCATGATTCTGTGCTTGTCCCCACCAGTTCGATGATTTTGTACACTGAGTTCATAACAATATCCCTCCCTTCTTGGCATGCCTTGATGACTGTATGTAATGGTAGCATTTGTATGATATGGAATCAATTGCTGTAGATGCTAATATTTCGATGCGCCGATTTCCTCCATCTTTCCAGTTACGATAAAGACGACGCGTTCACAGAT
>DIKB01000022.1:0-3124 GCA_002421445.1 Dehalococcoidia bacterium UBA5629
CCGCCCAGGTGCGATGATTCGGTAGAATGCCGATATGGAGCATATCGGGATTGGTGAGAACGATATGCGCATGTTTTTTTATCCCGGCCCGCTCCGTCTGCGGCGTATCACCATCAAAGGTTGCACACATATCAGCAGACTTAGGAGCCGGAAAGGCAAGCTGATTCAAATTTCGCAGTTGATCCTGTGCCAGCGCTTTTGTGGGGAATAAGTATAATGCGCGGCTGGCACTGTCATTCGCGAGAGCATCAAGCACGGGCACGTTATAACACAACGTCTTCCCGCTGGCAGTTCCAGTAGCAATGATGATATTTTTGCCATGTCTTATAGCATTAATCGCCTGCGTCTGATGAGAATAAAATGAGTTGATACCGACTGTATTAAGCTGCTGCTGTAAATCAGCATTCAGAGGAGCCTCAAGCTCGTCAAAATCGGCTTTGATGGAGGGGATATACTGGACGTGAACAACCTGTCCTTCATAATCGGGGTGTGATGTCAGATAATCAACGAATAAGTCTGCATCCATTACAGACTAACTATACACTAACTACGGACCGTGGAAAACCTCTATTTCCTGTTCGATGATTTCAACGTTTGGATAACTATCAGTAATGAAGCTCAACACGCTTGTCAGCATTTCATCAATATGATGATCATGATTGCTGACACAACTGACGCCGATAGTGGCTATCTGCCATAAGTCCTGATCATCAACCTCAGCAACAGAGATATTGTACAGGTTTCGAAGACGGGTAATGATAGGCTTAATGATACGCCGCTTTTCCTTGAGAGACTGGCTCTCAGGAAGATGCAATTTTATTTTACAGACACCTGTATTCATTGAAGAACAAAGAATGATGTGTTCTTCACATCGTAACAACTTTAAGAAATATACTAAAGCTCTCCCAATTGGGAGAAGGCTGAGAGAGCTTTAGATCTCAGCTAGTTATCTATCGTCTTTTTTCTGCGATGAATAACAGGCACTGCAATAAACAGGTCGTTCCTGTTTGGGTTCGAACGGAACCTCACAAGAAGCGCCGCAGCTTGCGCAGGTTGCCGAATACATCTGCCTTTGGCCATAACCGCCAGAGCCCGAACCTCCCTTCCGTCGTGATGCCCTGCAATCTGGGCACCGTGACGGATCGTGCTGTAGTCCCTTTGTTTTGTAGAATTCCTGCTCGCCCACGGTGAACGTGAATGATTTGCCGCAATCTGAGCAAGTTAAGGTTTTGTCCTCTAGAGCCATCTGCTCCTCCTTAAGAAATTAAAAATACCGATGCTACCTTTGGTGTTGCATGTCTCTGGGAAAAAACCTCTTTCTGTCTGGCTCAGGAAAATCATATGAAGGGTAACCTGAAAACCGCACTCCCCGTTAAAGAGGGCACCTACCGACGACACAGCAGCAAGCCAATTTTTGCATACGAAAGGTATTGTATGGTATAGTTTTCCCAAAGTCAATAGGTTTGCCACAAGTTTTTCATATGTCTGTAGAAACGCCTTCCAACACATCCGGTTCAAAAGCCAGGGCAGTCACAACATGGGTTGCCTGCATCATTGTCGGGCTGATACTTCTTGCCGGAGGCACAGGCAAACTGTTCGGATACGGAGATCTGCCCGGGCAATCAATCGAATTTCTTAACGTCATCGTGCCTGACTGGTTGGGCACGCCGTCATTCTATGAGTTTATCGGAGAAGTCTTGTTTCCATATGTCCTTCCCCTGATCGAAACACTTCTGGGCATTTTCCTCATCATCGGCTTTGTCCCGCGTCTCATGGCTACCATCACGTTACCTCTATCGGCAGCATTCCTGGCCAATAATGCCTGGACCATTGCGCAGGGGGCGAACAAATTCCCGGATTGCGCCTGTTTCGGCATCTGGGAGGAAATATTCGGTGTGCTTACGCCTTTCCAGTCAATGTTCATAGATATTGGACTTATCATCCTGGCGATCGTTATAATAGTAGTGTACCCAGGGAGATATTTCGCTTCCCGACCATCTTTCAAGCTGGTTTGGTAAAGACAAAGACGGAAAGTGAAACGATCATAGAGGTGATAACGATGTCGAAAAGACGATTACATATATTTTTATCCTGTGTTGCAATGCTGCTTGCAGCGATATTTATTACAGGCTGCAATAACCCCGGCACAACGACAGAGCCACCGAAAACAGAAGCCAATAGAGCGCCGGTTATCAGCCAGATACTGGCGGATATACAGGTCAACGTGGGTGGTAAAACGGAGATCACATGTGTTGCTGTTGATCCGGACGGCGATACTGAAACCTATGCATGGTCTGCCGATAAAGGCACAATTGCAGGCGACGGCAGCAAAATTGTCTGGACTGCGCCCGATGCTGCCGGTGTTTGTGTGGTTAAAGTCGTAGTCAGTGATAGCAAAGGGCTTAAAACCGAGCAATCATTGAATATTCTGGCAACGGTACCGGCACAAACCCAAAAGCCAAACCAACCGCCCGTTATCAAAGACTTTATTATCTACGTAAAAGGGCACTCGCCGGTAAGCCTGACGCCGGACATGGAGATTCCGAAGGTGAAACGGTATACCACGGCTGAATTCGAGTGTATTGCTTCTGACCCTGATGGTGGCCCTTTAAAGTATGTCTGGAGCGCAACTGTGGGCGAGCTGATAGGCGATGGACCAAAGACTCAGTATATAGCCAAATTCGCAGAGAACCGTGTAGTTATCACGGTCACAGTCATTGACAGCAACAATGCAAGGACCAGCACTCTGATGAATATCGAAGTGCCCTGCTGCGCTAATTGAGCTTTATCAGTGTTCCAGTGAAACAACCTTCACGTTCCCCCACAAACCCATATTGTCGTCCTTGATTAAGAGGACTCCTGATAGACCGGGAATTGTCTGAGCATAATCGATAGCAGCAGGAATATCTTTGGCTGTCTTGATGCGGTTTCCCAGAGCCGTTGCTGCGGCATCAGCAAGCGATGTCGATCTCGCCAGCACAGCCACTGCATCCGATTGACCCAGACTGAGAGAGTGTCCCACTGTGCCGGAAGACGTACAAACGCCCAGAGGCATATCCTCCGGCTGTATCTCCAGCGCTATTTTACCGGTAAATGGCGATGATTCGCCTGCATAAATTCCGAT
>DIKB01000022.1:3185-4860 GCA_002421445.1 Dehalococcoidia bacterium UBA5629
ACGTAACAGTTCATTGCCAACGAACTCAGCAACAGCGCCAGCTACCGCTGCCATAGGACCGACATGAACTATCTCCGCTGCATGCGCCATCTCTTTTACAATAAGCGGTGCATCATCGGCAATAGAATACGGCTCCAGAGCATAGAGGATTGGAGGATCGCTCTCTATGTACCGATCCAATGCTGCCCGGCACCGATTCACAGCATCATGCGCTTCTTTTTCGAGATTCTTACAGGCGCTGATATGAAGATCCGTCTCACGGACTACAACCGTAAATGAAACCAGTTCTGTATTATGCGTCCAGCTTCGATATGTTCGTGGTTCATACATGATAAGAATTACAGGAAACAAGCTTGATTGCGATAGGAAGCCCGATTTACTTAGACATTATTTCAGTACATCACGCAGAGCAAAATAAGCAGGCTTGGGCTTTAAATTATCATCAAATAACGTAGGGTCAGCGATAGAAGAACTATCTCTAAGCCACGAATATTTATCACCAATACCCCAGACACTGAAACTTTTGCATACCCCTGATTCGAGACTAGCCTCAAGCATCTCTTTGTAAATTGTTGCTTGCTTGGCATAACGTGCTTCTTGTGTGCCCTGAACATTAGCAAGATTCACATCGATTTCCGTAATATAAACAGGAACGCCATAACTTTTCATCGTGTCAATCACATCTTGTTTTGTATATGGTTGCATAGCATTCAGATGCATCTCAAGACCAACGCCATCAATTAATCTTTTGGCCTTAAGCCGTTTGATAATCTGATGAGTCAGTTGCGTAGTAATACCAGTTGATGTGTGATTATCGTTATCATTATAAAGCAATGAGGCAGATGGATCAGTCTCCCTTGCGATTTGAAAAACAAGATCAATATAATCATATCCAAAAATATCATATAAAAAATCGTCATCATTATATTGTTTTAGATATGCGTCTTCTAATACCACCCATGTATTAATTTGACCTTTATAGTGACCCATCACCTGTGTGATATGATTGCGAAGAATGGTAGTTAGATCGCTACGAGATAAAGGAGAGCCAGCCAACCAATCGGGTCTATCACCATAACTTGTAAAGACAAGAGGATGTCCGAAAACCACCATATTTTTTGATCTCGCAAATTGAACCTGTTCATCTGCTTGAGTAAAATTGATATGGCCGCGTTGAGTTTCGATATCACGCCATCTTAATGTCCAGTATACATGGGCTGCATTAAACTCCCTTCCAACAATTTCTTTCCACTCCGTATAAGAAAAACAGCGTGTGTTAAGAGAACAGCCAATCTGAATCTGTTTTCTTTCGGCAAGCTGCCGCAGAGTCAGCACTTCAGGTGCAGATGTAGAATCTGTCGATGGCAGGGTCGGTGATGAAGAATTCGTCGGCGGAGGAGATATTGAAGGTACAGGTTGAGGCATCAAAGAAGGAGAGTCAGAGCATCCAAAACAAGTTGTCATAACCGTTATTAAAATCAAAGCTACCGATGAAAACTGCATTATCGGCATTTTCATCACCTTTTCGTTCATGCTATCCCCCGCCAAATAATTATTCCCAAAACAGTACTATTATGATCTTTTTGATTTATACATTACAGATGCGTTTCCATGGCATGAGGAGGGCAAGCGCGGATGCACAGCTCGCAGACAACGCATTTATCCTGGTCAAAAG
>DIKB01000022.1:5026-6312 GCA_002421445.1 Dehalococcoidia bacterium UBA5629
AGCTCCATGACCAGCATCCCCTCCTCGCCCGGAGAGATAGATGCCTTTAATATATTGAACTCCAACCCGAAGTCTTTTATTAAATGCGTAACAATCGGCCTGTCAGTAAGTCTGGGCGGAAAATGTAAAACTAATCGTTTTGAAACAGTCATTGTTTTACCTCCAACTAATCAATAGGGCGCTCTTCCAGAGATTTAACTTTATAGACGGAATCGACCCCGGGCAGCGGTGCGACCGGATTGGTCAACAGGAACTTGCCGCCCTTAATCCATTGTTTCAGTGTTTCAGCGATCTCCCTCGCTCTGGGATAGCTGGATAGAGAAGATGTAGGAACATCGGTATCCATGATTCTTACCTTGCCGGTTTTCAATTCGGCGTAACTCAACTCAGCAATCACCTCTGGTTTTCGCTGAGGATACGCGTCCGAATAATCGATGACCGGCGCATAAATGTCACTATCGGTAACCGCCGTATACCGTAGAATCTCCTCGGAGAGAATAGGAATAGGAACACCGATGCCCACAGTCAATGTGCAGCCATAGCCCAGGAAACTGGTGCCGACGAGCCACCTGGAATTCATCTGCTTCAAATCTCCCATAACGGCGAGCGTGCCGGCAGATCGCTTCGGCACACCGTTGTCACCGCGTAGCACATCGGGGTTATGCTGCGTTCCCTGCCATGCGATATAGCCCATACCGCCGCCGAGAAAAATTCTAGTGCCGAGACCAATGGTTTTATAATAAGGATCGTTCAGCAACGGCGATAGCTGCCCTGCCGAACAGTAATTGGCGTTGCCCAGCTTGGGCTTCAAAACGCCCATATACGTGTAAATGACTCGATTTGACAGGTTCACGGCGATGCCGTAGTTCTGGTATGCATTCCTCATATTGAACAGGACTGCTTCATTGACATCCTTGAGATTAATCAGTGTCTCCAGTTTCTTCCTCGGATAGCAATCGGTACCATACGCTGTAGCTGTGAGCTTGACATCCTGACCTGCCACCAGTTCTTCAATAACATGCCCGCCGCCATATTTAAATTCACCGGGATAAACCCGGTTCTTGGGATCATCATCCGGCATAGCAGTAGCGCCCATAAAGATATCAACAGCCGCCATCCCCGGATACGCGAGCACATCATTAAGATAAACCTTCCCGCCTCCGAGCTTGATCCGCGGTTTAGTATGCCCAACGTTCAAATACATGCCTGAACCGCACATCGGACCGAATGTACCGGTGGTTACCACATCAACTTCCTTTGCAGCCCTGGCTACTCCCTTCTCCTTT
>DIKB01000102.1 GCA_002421445.1 Dehalococcoidia bacterium UBA5629
CGCTAATATCCACCCAGAGCAGCCCCTGTTGGGAATCGAACGCAGCTTTAATCTCGCTGGTTTCCGTAATGCGCTTGATATCTGAGTCTGGTAGGAAATAATATGCTGTTAACGGCATGGTTCCTCCTTTTCCCGCACGATGCGAGTCCGGATATAGTTTCCAATTGTACTCGCGTATTGAAGTAGTACTTTATTGTTTTCACTATTAGCCATGAACTATTTGTTTATATGCCAGATACGGTGAGGCTGTGCTACAATCAATATAGCAATTTTGGGATTTTGAATTTAACGGGGCAGAATTATTTAATGAATTTATCATCTCTTTTGCCGCTTCTCACACAGGAGTCATACTATCAAGAATTAATACATGAGGTCAATGATGGACGAACACTGCGAAAAACGCTGGTTATACCTGACGCAGCTAAACCCTTTGTCATTGCGATGCTTCATCATGATCTCAATTTGCCGGTTCTGGTGATTACGGCACATCCGGATGGCGCGCGTAAATTGTATGAGGAGGTACAGCTATGGGATACTCATCCAGAATCCATTTTGTTTTTTCCGGAAGCCGGGTTTCTGCCTGAGAATTATATTGCACCCGATACAATGGTATTGAGTGAGCGAATAAAGACTCTTTCCTCGCTTGTTCAATTACACAATCGGGCTGACGGTAGTGCGGAGCACTCATTTCTTATTGTGACACATGCATCGGCTGCAAGCGGGCATATGATCTCTCCGGAAGATTATTGCAAATCGAAAATGTCGTTGAGCGTTGGAATGACAGTTGATCTTGTGCAGCTTATCTCTTACTGGCAAACAATCGGGTACACGGTTGAGGATATTGTTGAGGTTCCTGGAGCGATGAGCCGGAGAGGCGGAATCATTGATGTGTTTTCTCGAAACCATGATACACCGATCCGATTGGAATTTTTCGGCAATCAAATTGAAAGTATACGTTTCTTTGATCCCAGGACTCAGCGTTCGGTTAAAACTGTGTCATCTGTGGATGTCGTGCCATCAAGCGAGGACAATAGCTGGTCTCAACAAAGTACTATCTTCGATTATATCCCGAAAGATGCCGTGGTCATCATGGATGATGTAATTGATATTGAAGCTGTTGTTACCCAGGTAACCTCTCAATGGGAAGAGTTTGTCCAGACTGCGGATGAAGAGTCTATTGAGAAAGAACGACAACCTTTTTATCTCACAAGCGATTTGTTTTTACAACGCGTTCACCAATTTAGCAGGAATTTGGTGCTGGCACCCTGGGTTTCGGATAATGTAGATGATGTATCCACTTTGTCGTGGCCGTTTGTTTCCTTGAAGAACTACGGCGGTCGTTTTGATACTGTTATTACTGATCTCAAACGTATGATTGATGAAGACTGCAGAATAGTAATTATTAGCCAACAACCTGATCGCTTGAATGAATTATTGCTGGAACATGATATTATCGCCAGTTTTGTTACCGCGATTGATCGCGTACCGCCAGAGCGATCCCTGGTTCTTGTGCGGGGATCGCTTGCTGAAGGCTGGTTCTTAAAAAATACAGTTGCGATATTTACCGACAGGGAAATCTTTGGCGTAGTCAAGCAGCAGCGGTTTTCCAGGAAGCGACCGATCAGACATCATAAATTCACTAATGAATTTGATGAAGGTGACTATGTTGTTCATGTCGATCATGGCATAGCGAGATTCGCAGGGATAATCAAGAGATTATCAAACGATAGTGAAAAAGAATACCTCGTACTGCAGTATGCTGATGATGACAGGTTGTTTGTACCTGTGGATCAAATTGATCGTGTCAGCCGTTACATCGGTGCCAGCGATCAGCCTCCAGCATTGAGTCACTTCGGCACGCAAGAATGGGTGAAGACGAAGTTAAGGGTTAGAAAATCGGTTGTTGACATGGCCAGAACGTTGTTGAGCTTATATGCGACGCGGGAAGTGACAACGGGATTCGCCTTTTCCACGGATAGTTTATGGCAGCAGGAATTAGAGTTATCATTTCCGTATGCTGAGACTCCTGATCAATTGTCGGCTATCGATGCAGTGAAGCGAGACATGGAAAGGCCGAGGCCGATGGATCGTCTTGTTTGTGGCGACGTTGGCTATGGGAAGACGGAAGTAGCGCTTCGCGCTGCTTTTAAAGCGGTTATGGATAATAAACAGGTTGCGATTCTAATACCAACGACAATACTGGCACAGCAACATTATAATACGTTTTCTGAGCGGCTAAAAGCGTTTCCCATGCGCGTAAAAATGCTGAGCCGTTTCTGTTCCAGTGCTGAGGAGCAGCAGGTCATTGAAGAATTATCCAGCGGACAGGTGGATATTTGTATAGGTACTCATCGTATGCTTCAAAAAGACATTAAATTCAAAAATCTTGGCTTGCTGATTGTGGATGAGGAGCAACGTTTTGGTGTTGGGCATAAAGAGCATCTTAAAAATTTGAGTCAGGGCATAGACGTGCTCACCCTCAGCGCGACGCCAATACCACGAACGTTGCATATGTCGCTTGTGGGAATCAGGGATATGAGCACGATTGAGACGCCGCCGGAAGACAGGTTGCCGATTACCACATTCGTTGGACGTCATGATGAACGAACAATCCGAGAGGCAATTTTAAGAGAGTTGGAGCGCAATGGTCAGATTTTTTATGTGCATAATCGAGTGTCTGATATTGATCTTGTGGCACAGAAATTAAAAACTCTCGTTCCTGAGGCACGTATTCTCTTTGCTCATGGACAGATGAATGAGGATGGGCTTGAGCGTGTCATGTCTGATTTTGCATCTCGCAAGGCTGATGTTCTGGTGACGACAACGATAATTGAATCGGGGCTTGACATGCCTAACGTCAATACGTTAATTGTGGACAGGGCTGATAGATTCGGATTGACGCAACTATACCAGTTGCGGGGTCGTATCGGGCGGGGCAGTAACATGGCATACGCATATTTTCTTTTTAACAGGACGGATCAACTAAATGCGCTGGCGAGAAAACGACTGGCAACAATTGCGGAAGCAACGGAACTGGGAGCCGGTTTTGCTATTGCCATGCGCGATCTCGAAATTCGTGGTGCGGGTAATCTGTTAGGTGCTGAGCAAAGCGGGCATATTGCGGCGGTAGGTTACGATCTTTATTGCCATTTGCTGGCTGAAGCAATACGAGAGATAAAAGACGCTCAGCCTTCGCACAAGAAGATTGCTGTTGATAATGTATCTATGCCATCAATCGCATTGCCGTTGGATGCGTATATTCCTGAAAACTATATCTCTGCAGTCAATGCTCGTCTCTCATTATATCAGCGGTTAGTGTTAGTCCGTACGATTCAAGACATTAGTGACATAGAGCGAGATCTCATCGATCGATTCGGGCAATTGCCGCAGGCAGTTCGGGATTTGTTATATGTTGTTAGAGTGAGACATCTGGCGTCAAGGGCGAATGTTGAATCAGTCATTTATACCGATAACGAGATTATCATCTATTGCAAAACGGCGGTGGAGATCAAACAGTCGGCATTATTGGAACGCTACAAGAATAACGTGAGTGTCGGACATAAACAGGTGAGGATTAATACAGAAAAAGAGGACTGGAAGTCAGCACTTTTGCATGTCTTGGAGACTATGGGAGCGGGGATTGACGTTGTAGCCTATGGTTCTTGAGTGAACTGTGATCAGTCTTCTGCAACTCTATCCGAGATAAAATCAACCAGGTCCTGCACGGTAAAGATATCGTTAGTAAATTCATCATCCGATATTTCCAGCGGCTGTTTAGCAGTGCTGAATTCTCTTTCGACCTCCACCAGCATTTCAGCGAGGTCTGCTGAATCAGCATTGAAGTCGTAGGTGAAAGAAGCTGAGGGCACAACTGATTCTTCATCTACGCCTAGTTGTTCAATAATTATTCTTTTGACTCGTTCGTATATGGTAGGCACTGATGTCTCGCTTGCTCACGGATGGTCGACTTGAGCTGTCGTTCCGGATCTTTCTTGATCCGTCATGTGTTTCGCTACCGATCCAAGTACCCCGTTAATGAATTTGGGTGAAGCGTCGCTGCTGAAATGCTTGGAAAGCTCAATGGCCTCGTTAATGGCTGCTTTGAAAGGCACTTCACTATCGAAGAGCATCTCGAATATTGCAATTCTCAGAATATTACGATCCACGGCAGAGATTTGTTTTACCGGAAATGCCGGTGCAAATTTGCTGATAGTCTCGTCAATCTTTTTTCTATTAGTTTCGACTCCGCTGGTAAGATGACGAACGAAATCAGCAATCTCATTCGGCAGGTTCTGTTCCGTTGCCATACGAGACAATATCTCAGTTGCATTATGCTCAGAGCAGTCAATCTCGTAAAGAACTTGCAGGGTGATAATTCTTGCTTTGTGTCTTAATCCATTCATGTGAAGGTCTCATCCGGCAAGTCCCGACGATGCACTAACCCCTTCGCCAGTTTGTTATAGACTGAATGCTTTCTACGGAGTTAATATTGAATGTCTGGGCTCCCGGGCTGATGCGTTTTATTAAGCCTGTCAGAACATTACCAGGCCCCATTTCAAAGAATGTGGTCACGCCTCGTGAGATCATCGTCTCTACAGATTGCTGCCATTTCACACAATGGACGATTTGACTGATGAGTTCTTCTTTTATGGCACTCGTTTCGGTTATCGATTGAGCCGTCACATTGGCTACTATCGGAATCGATGCAGTGTTGAAATTGTACTCATTAATGGCATTTCTCAGGCCTTCCACGGCAGGTTCCATAAGGGAGGAATGGAATGCTCCGCTGACTTTAAGCGGAATCACGCGCCGTGCACCTTTCAGTTGAGCTAACCTTCGTGCCTGCTCCAGGTTTTCCTGTGGTCCGCTTACAACGATCTGGTTTGGAGAATTGATATTTGATATATCAACTTTTACTGCCAGACATATATTCTCAACTGTATTCAGATCAAGTCCAAGTATAGCTAACATGCCGCCGATTTTCCGTTTACCTGCTTCATGCATTAACCTTCCACGCTCACGCACGAGGCGTACTGCGTCTGCCAGACTGAGCACACCTGAGACGACAAGGGCAGTGTATTCACCCAGGCTATGTCCTGCGGTAAACGTTGGAACGGGGATTTTGTTGCCTGAAGCTTCCTGGGCTGCTTTCAAACAGGCGATGCTGGTTGTCAGTACTGCCGGTTGTACATTCATTGTTTGGATCAATTCCTGTTCAGGACCTTCAAAACACAGACGAGATAGTGAAAATCCTAAAATCTTATCGATTTCATCATATACGGCTCTTGCCGCTGCATAGTGAACGTATAAATCCATTCCCATACCTACTGATTGGGATCCCTGTCCCGGAAATACATATGCAACCTTTATATCCTCAATCATGAAATCCTCCTTATTAGCGTTGTTTATGTTTGGTTAGCTTATCTATAAGGTGATCAGCTTCTGACATGATATCTTCAATGATCGTTTTAACGGGTTTTATATCTCTGATCAGTCCGGCTATCTGTCCGGCCATCAGCGAACCCTCTTCTATATTACCTTGTATTACTCCTAATGACAATCTCCCTCTGGCAAATGCTTCCAATTCAGGTACTGTCGCTCCGTTCTTTTCGAGTTCTACATACTGGCGTGTTAACTTATTTTCCAGACCACGTATGGGATGTCCCGTTGATTGTCCGGTAACAACAGTAGCCCGATCTTGCGCTTTGACGATCTGCTCCTTGAAATTTTGATGTGCGATACATTCTGTCGAGCAGATAAATCGAGTTCCAATTTGAATCCCGCATGCCCCGAGGGCAAGTGCTGCTACCAGACCTCTGCCATCTGCAATGCCTCCTGCAGCAATGACGGGCACTTTGACTGCATCAACTACCTGCGGTACTAATGCCATGGTTGTTGTCTCTCCGACATGTCCTCCTGATTCCATCCCCTCTGCAATGATCGCGTCTATTCCCAGCCGCTCTAATCGGCGTGCCAGAGCAACGCTGGATACAACCGGCATGATCTTTATCCCTGCTTCTTTCAATCTGGCAATCGAGGTACCGGGGTTGCCAGCGCCAAATGTGACAACCGTTACCTTTTCTTCGATAATCATGTCCAGATTGGTTTTCATGAATGGCGATGTCATCAGGATATTAACCCCGAAGGGCTTATCGGTGGATTGTTTGGTTAAGCGTATTTGCTCTCTAATCAAATCGGTAGGGGCGTCGCCGCTTCCGATTATGCCAAGTCCACCAGCATTTGATACGGCCGATACAAGTTCCGTAGTTCCAAGCCAGGCCATTCCTCCCTGTATAATGGGGTATTTGATATTTAACAACTCGCAAATGCTAAAATTACCCAGCATATCCAACCACCGTTGCCACAGCATAGTCCTGGCAGTGCGAAAGGCTGACACTCAGTTCTCGAATGCCCATTGATTCTGCAATTTGTTTGGTTTGGCCATACAATTGAATGGTTGGCGCTCCACTATTTATAGACAGCACCTCAATTTCTCGCCAGTTTATAGGTAATCCGCTTTTTCCCAGCGCTTTCATCGTTGCTTCTTTAGCAGCGAATCTTGCTGCCAGGCTTGGTATCATATTCATATACTTCTCTGTCTCTCGTTCGGTATAAATACGTTTAAGGAAGTTTTGCTGCCATTGTCTGATTGCATTTTCTATTCTTTTGATCTCTATTATATCAATTCCGATTGCGATCATGAACAGCCTCCTAACATTATTACAACTTATTAATCCTGTTCAATATTCTGAATGATAGTATATCAGGTGGATACAATAAAAGACGATACGACGATCTGTGTTTGGTTTGATCGTATGGCATCGCTATTAACGAATCAAATCCTCGGATACTGGGATTCCCGTCAATTGCGAACCTTGATGTATTAATTGAAGTGATGTCGTCAATGCCATGGTTGTTGGATAAAAAATGATTGGCCTTGAGGCTGCAGGATATTAATGCTCTGTAGCCAACAATGGATACAATCAGGCATTATTCAGTTTGAGTTTCGTCTCAATCAGATTGATGATATCTCCGACTGTTTGAATGCCTTCTAATTCCTCATCAGGCAGCGTAAGGCCGAAAGCTTCTTCCAGTGCCAACGCAAGTTCGACCTTTCCGAGGGAATCTATCTCGAGATCGGTGCCGAGCACTGCCGTGGGAACTATTTTGCTCTCATCAATGCCCGGTTGTATTTTGCAGATGGCGCCCTTTATTTTTTCAAAGGTATCCATAGTGCCTCTCCTTTTTTACTTAGCATAAAATATAGTTGTACAAATTGCTATATGATCAGACTGAGTAGCAATGGTATTAAACTAAAGGTAAAATTCAGGGTTATTTTTTACCCTTTGGCGTTTTTATTTGAAGGACTTCCCTGCCATCATAGTATCCGCATGAATTGCAAACAACGTGGGATAATTTAGGGGTATGGCATTGAGGACAGTCAATCGTTTTAGGGGCGATCAATGCCAGATGGCTACGCCTTTTGCCTTGTCGAGCTTTCGGGTATTTTCTCTTTGGAAGAGGTGCCATATTATTTTCAATCTCCTTTTAAGTTTCCGATCTGTGTACTTGAATTATCAATTTTAAAATCTAGGCACACAGTATACTATATTTTTAAATCATTTGTACTCCCAGGCAATCAGGTTTACATAATGGTTTTGGCCGACATTGATTTGCTCTGTTATTCCCATTCTATTGTAGAGGGAGGTTTGCTGGTGATATCGTAGACAACGCGATTAATATCTTTTACTTCATTGACAATGCGATTGGAGATACGCGCCAGAAGATCATAGGGCAAACGTGCCCAGTCTGCTGTCATAGCATCCTGGCTTGTTACAGCGCGAACCGCAACAAGATAACCGTATGTGCGGAAGTCTCCCATAACTCCCACGCTGCGAACATCGGTAAGAACGGCAAATGTTTGCCACATCTGGCGGTATAGTTTAGCTTTTTTGATTTCGTTCATGACTATCCAGTCAGCGGAGCGGAGGATTTCCAGACGCTCTTTTGTGACTTCACCGATGATTCTGATGGCCAGTCCCGGTCCCGGGAATGGTTGCCTCCAGATCATATCTTCCGGGAGTCCCAGGGCAAGCCCAACCTCACGTACCTCATCCTTAAATAAATAGCGCAGCGGTTCCACCAGTGCAAAAGACATGTTAGCAGGAAGTCCGCCGACATTGTGGTGTGTTTTTATCCTCACAGCGGCCTTTGTTTCTACTGAGGTGCTTTCAATTACATCGGGATAAAGCGTTCCCTGTGCCAGAAAATCGATTTTCCCAAGCTTCCCTGCCTCTTCTTCAAAAAGCCTGATAAATTCTTCTCCGATGAGACGGCGTTTCAATTCCGGATCCGTTACGCCTTTGAGCCGGTTGATGAATCGATCAGAGGCATTTACGTATACGATATTCATTCTCAGGTTATTTTTAAAGGTATTAAGAGCTCGCTCCGCCTCCTCTCGTCTAAGTAACCCATTGTTAACGAAAATGCAGGTCAACTGGTTTCCTATCGCGCGGTGGATAAGCGTGGCAGCTACTGCAGAATCCACGCCTCCGGAAAGCGCACAGAGGACCTTTCCATTTTTAACCTGATCTTTTATTGCTGCGATGCTTTCCTGAATGAAGTTGGTCGGGGTCCAGTTACCTTTGCAATCGCAAATTTTATAGAGGAAATTCTCTATGATCGTTTTCCCCTGAGGGGTGTGGACAACTTCCGGATGGAATTGCAGACCGTAAATATTGCTATCGTTTCCGATAACTGCGGTAGTTGAATTCTCTGTGTAAGCGAGCGATTTAAATCCATGAGGCATTTCGGTTACCTGGTCTCCATGGCTCATCCATACGGTAGTTGAAGTTGGTAAGTTTGCAAATAACGGCGAAATCTCTTCGCTAATGGTGAGAAGCGTTTGTCCATATTCACGCATCGTTCCCGGGGTTACCTGTCCTCCCAGTTGATGAGTGATAAGTTGCATACCGTAACATATTCCCAGGACGGGTATGCGATTGCCATAAATCTCTGTCGGAGCAAGCGGAGCCTTGGGTTCATAGACGCTGGCAGGTCCGCCGGACAGGATAATGCCTTTTGGTTTGAGTGCGGCAATTTTTTTCCAGGGCGTATCGTATGGCACTAGTTCGCAATAAACATGGCATTCTCGAACCCTGCGTGCGATCAGTAAACTATACTGAGATCCAAAATCGATAATGACGATGACTTCACGCTCAGTGGGTGAAATGACCTCTAGTTTCTCTTTGGGCTGTTCGCCTCCCAGTTCTTTAGCGATTTCAAGGTATGCGGATACTTCTGCGTCATCACTAACCGCGACGCGTCGGCTTTTAATTTTCTCTTTCATGAAGTATGACCTCTTTTGCAGATAAAGTATATCATAAGACTGCTTCTCTATTTTAAGTATTAATTGATAATAAATGCATGTACTAATTATTTAAATGAACTGTTCATGATTGTATAATGACACAGTGTTTTGGGTAATCAGTTAATTAGTAGACATAAACAAGGTGGGTTCTTATCGCTATGACGGGTGTTTTTTCTTACGATTTGGCTGCTCAAATGGATGCAGCTTGTGAAGTTCTTCGTAATGGTGGAGTGGTAGCATTTCCTACAGATACGGTTTACGGACTGGGTGCTGATATCTTTAATGAGAAGGCAGTTGAAAAAGTTTTTGCGATTAAACATCGATCGCCTGCCTTGGCCTTACCTGTGCTCGTGTGTAGTACTCTTCAGATGAATCGTGTAGCTGCGACTGTTTCTGGCCTGGCACACTTGCTTATGAAGCATTTCTGGCCGGGTGGGCTGACTATCGTTATGCCGAAAGCTTCTGCAGTGCCCGACAATGTGACGGCAGGCGGTGATACTATTGCAGTACGGATGCCTCATCATGATGTTCCTCTAACGCTTATGGATAAATTGGGATCGCCTCTTATCGGGACGAGTGCCAACGTTAGCGGCAACCCAAGCCCGCTGACATTTGAAGATGTAGAAACTCAGTTCGGACGCCATATCGATTTTATTATTCGAAGCAATACCTGCCATAGTGGTATCGAGTCTACAATTGTCGATATTACGTCAGGAGTACCTGTGATTATTCGTCATGGCATTGTGCCGGACGATGCGATACAGAACGTTTTATCTCATCTTTAGTCTCATTTTACAGTGCAGCGTATTTGACAATACAAAGCTGCTGTGTTAGTTTACTGAGACATCCTTCATTTGTGCCAAGCTTTTACCGGGAGGTATCAATTATATATGAGAAGCGATTCTGTAAAAAAAGGAATTGAACGAGCCGGCCATCGTGCTCTTTTTAGAGCTTTAGGCGTTACCACCAGGGATTTCGACAAGCCATTTATCGGCGTTGTTAACAGCTTTAATGAGATTGTTCCCGGCCACATGCACCTCAATCAAATTGCAGAAGCTGTGAAAGCCGGAGTGAGAGATGCAGGTGGTGTACCTTTTGAGGTCAATACGATCGCAGTGTGCGATGGTATTGCGATGAATCATGAGGGTATGAAGTACAGCCTGCCCAGCCGCGAGCTCATTGCTGACTCAGTTGAAATAACGGCGAAGGCACACGCATTTGATGCGTTAGTATTCATTCCCAATTGTGACAAAATTATTCCCGGTATGATCATGGCTGCTGCACGGTTGAATATACCGTCGATTTTTGTGAGTGGAGGGCCGATGCTTGCCGGCCGACTCGAGCAAAATGGAAAAAGCCAGAAAATCGACCTGAATACAGTATTTTTGGCAGTCGGCAAAGTTGTTAAAGGTGAGATGACCGAAAGTGAGCTGTGCACGATAGAAGAACGTGCCTGTCCCGGCTGTGGGAGCTGTGCCGGCATGTTCACTGCAAATACCATGAATTGTCTTACCGAGGCGTTAGGTATGGCATTGCCCGGTAACGGAACGATCCCTGCGGTTGATCAACGGAGAAAGGATCTGGCTTACCAAGCCGGCAAACAGATTCTAACTGTTCTGTCTCAGAATATCCTCCCGAAGGATATCATCACCAGAGATTCGATCTATAATGCTTTTGTTGCTGATATGGGTTTGGGAGGCAGCACAAATTCGGTGCTGCATTTTCTCGCTATAGCGCATGAAGCGGGAGTCGAATTTTCTCTGGATACCATAAACAGCATCAGTCAATGTGTTCCTCATATCGTAAAGATTAGTCCGTCCGGCGAACATCGCATCGAGGATCTTGATGCTGCCGGTGGCATACCGGCAGTGCTTCAGACGTTGTCCTCTTTTTTAAAGAAAAACACCCGTACGGTTCTGGGTAAATCTCTGGAGGATAGTATTAAGGGTGCCAGGGTTAAAGACAGTGATGTGATTCGCACGTTGGATAATGCTTATTCACCTACGGGCGGACTTACGATACTATTTGGCAATCTATCACCGGAAGGATGCGTGGTCAAGAGCGCTGCTGTAGCGCCGGAGATGCTTGTTCATAAGGGACCGGCACGAGTTTTTGATAGCGAAGAGATAGCAACTACCGCCATAATGCAGGGTAAAATCAAGAAGGGTGATGTTGTCGTTATCCGGTACGAGGGGCCAAAGGGTGGTCCGGGAATGAGGGAAATGCTGACGCCCACCTCTCTATTGAGCGGTATGGGAATGGATAAAGAAGTTGCTCTCATTACGGATGGGAGATTCTCGGGGGCGACGAAAGGTTCGGCTATTGGTCATGTGTCACCTGAAGCTGCAAGCGGCGGTCCGATTGCTGCGATTCAGGATGGTGATATCATAAGCATCGATATTCCTGCACATAAAATCGAACTGGAGTTAAGTGCAGCCGAGATTAAAAAACGCCTCAGTTCACTAAAAGCTTTCGAATCGAGAGTAAAGAAAGGTTATTTGAAGCGCTACAGCGAACAGGTGACTTCTGCGAGCACCGGCGCAGTATTTATTGATTAAGAGGATAGATATGGTAAAAACAGGTTCTCAGATTTTGTGCGAATGTCTGATACAGGAGGGCGTTGAGGTTATCTTCGGTTTTCCCGGTGGAGTGGTTTTGCCTCTTTATGATACGTTCCCTCAATATCCGCAGTTGCGTCATGTTCTTGTTCGCCATGAGCAATGTGCAGCTCATGCTGCAGATGCATATGCTCGTGTTACCGGGAAGGTTGGCGTTTGTCTGGCAACATCCGGCCCCGGTGCTACCAACCTCGTTACCGGAATAGCAAACGCCTATCTCGATTCGTCTCCGATTGTAGCAATAACCGGGCAGGTGGCCACTCCTTTTGTCGGGCGGGACGCGTTTCAAGAAGTGGATATAACGGGTATAACGCTTCCGATCACAAAGCATAATTATTTAATCCTTGATGTCAATGATCTGGCTAAATCGATTAAAGAAGCTTTCTATATTGCCAGAACAGGAAGACCGGGTCCAGTTCTCATCGATATTCCAAGAGACATTTTTCAGGCAAAAACGGAGGCTAATTATCCAGATAAAATTGAATTGCCTGGTTCTAAAACTAAACTGTTCGGTCATCCTGCACAAATTAAGAAAGCGGCGGAACTGATAAATACAGCTAAAGCGCCAATCATCATAGCCGGTCGGGGTGTCAATATCTCACAGGCTTATGATGATCTCAAGGAATTGGCGGAGAAGGCGCAAATACCAGTAGTGACGACACTGCTTGGCATCGGTTGTTTCCCTGAAACTCATGTGTTGAGTTTCGGCATGCTTGGGATGCATGGCATGGCCTATGCGAATAAAGCTATTTATGCGTCTGATCTGGTAATAGCTATCGGTATGCGATTCGATGATCGTGCTACCGGAGTCATTCAGACTTTTGCGCCGAATGCGAAAGTCGTTCATATTGATATCGATCCTGCTGAAATCGGTAAGAATATTCGGGTGGATGTTCCAATAGTCGGTGACGTCAAGAATGTTCTCAAAGCTTTGGATGAGCAGATTATCCCCTGTGAGCATCTGGATTGGTTTCGTCGATTGGATCAATGGAGACACGAACATCCGGCTCTGGAGATCAGAGATGCCGAGGGATGCCTGCCTCAGTATGTGATCCGTCAGATATA
>DIKB01000007.1:0-10886 GCA_002421445.1 Dehalococcoidia bacterium UBA5629
TGGATTACCGTCTGTCAATAGTTTTTTAACATAAAAATTAAAATATTTTTAAAATATTTCTTTTAACGTATCTCATCTTTGCAGAAGCCATAAAACGAGTTATAATGGCTCAATCTTTCAAACATAAACTTAATTATCAGTACTATGCAATTCGACGGTTAAACAAATGAAAGCTGTGTTTATATGCGGCGGTATCGGCAAGCGGATGCGGCCAATAACAAAAGATAAGACGTTGCTGAGTTTTTGCGGCAAGTCTCTCATCAGACACCACATCGAAACTGCAATATCAGTTGGCATCGAGAAATTTCTCATTATCGCCAACCCCGATAATATCGATGACATTAAGACTATTACCAGTGCACTTCCCAAAATTTACATAGACTTCGCTGTTCAGGAAAAACCATCAGGCATGGCCGGAGCCCTGCTCTCAGCAACATCGCTGCTCGGCAAAGAGCCGATAATTATTATAAACCCGAACGATATCTTTGAGGGTTCGGCTTACACAAACTTGCTGAATGCATTCAACACGAATGACGGTTGTTCAGCGTATATTACAGCACACAAAGTCGATACATATTTCCCGGGCGGGTATCTGGTGACAGACGAACATAATGAAATACGCAACATCATTGAGAAACCACCGAAGGGAAGCGAACCTTCCAATCTTGTTAATATCGTCATTCACCTGCACTCAAATCCGCAGGTACTGTTAAACTACCTGCAAAAGACTACATCTAAAGCAGACGATATTTACGAAAAATCAATCGACAGTATGATTCATGACGGACAGAAACTCAAAGCCGTCGTTTACGATAATGCATGGCATGCTATCAAGTATCCCTGGCACATTCTCAATACCATGGACTACTTCCTGCATAAGCTGACACCCCGGATAGCATCGACAGCACGTATCTCCGATAAAGCAGTAATTGACGGACCAGTTATAATCGAAGATAATGCCAGTGTATTTGAAGGCGCGGTGATCCGTGGTCCAAGCTTTATAGGACGGAATACCACAATCGGAAATAACGCGTTAATACGGGAATCCCATATAGGTGAAAGCTCGGTAGTCGGCTTCGACACCGAGATCAAACACTCATATATCGGAGACAAATGCTGGTTTCACTCGAACTACATCGGCGATTCGATTATAGAAGACAATTGCTCCTTTGGGGCGGGAGCGGTAACAGCAAACTTAAGATTAGATGAGAGAAACATAGTTATGACTGTAAACGGTAACAGAATCGATACAGAAACAGATAAGCTCGGAGCAATGATCGGCACAGGAGCCCGCATCGGGATTAACGCAAGCCTGATGCCCGGTATCCGTATTGGATCGAACGCCTTTGTTGGGCCTCACGTATACCTGACGCGCGATCTCGACGCCGATAAAATGGCACTGTCACCATCGGAGTACCGGGTTTTGCCCAACGAGAATCCGGAACTTGATCAAACTAAAAGAAAGAAATTATTCGATAAACTGGGGAAATAACTATGTGCGGTATCGTTGGTTTTTCCGGCAAACAACAGGCAGCCCCCATTATTTATGAGGGGCTAAAGCATGTAGAGTATAGAGGATACGACTCGGCGGGCATCGCCATGATCAGTGACGGCCAACTGCTCGTCACCAAAGACATTGGAAAACTCAATGATATCGAGCGTAAGTGTCAGTTAAGTTCAATGAGTGGAACAATCGGCGTTGGACATACACGGTGGGCAACTCATGGAGGCGTCACGCAGGAGAATGCGCATCCCCATATGGATTGCGATGAGACGATTGCAGTCGTTCATAATGGAATAATCGATAACTTCCAGGAATTGCGTCATGAGCTTTCTAAACGAGGTCACATCTTCAGATCGGAAACAGATACTGAAGTCATTCCACATCTGATCGAAGAGGAAATGAAAAAAAAGCTATCTCTGAGAGAAGCTACCGCTATCGCAGTTTCGAAGATAGAAGGGTCATTTGCCATACTGGTCATTTGTTCAACCGAACCGCATAAAATCATCGCTGTACGCAAAGATAACCCTTTAATCATAGGTATCAGCGATTCGGGAAACTTCGCAGGAAGCGATGCGTTGTCATTTCCAACTTATGTAAAGCGACAGATACACCTCGGCGATGGGGAAATAGCCGTCTTGCAATTTGACAACATTAAGTTCTACGATGCTTCAGGAAAGAATATCCATAAGGAAAGCCAAAAACTCGATTCCACTTGGGCAGGCACGGAGAAGCAGGGATACAAGTATTACATGCTCAAAGAGATACTCGAGCAGCCTGAGATACTCGAAAGCGCCGCACAACAGAATAAAGAGCTATTCACCAACATAGCAATGGATGTTTTAAGAGCCGAACAGGTGATATTCACTGCCAGCGGCACATCAAGATATGCTTCGCTCGTCGGCAGATACATGATCTCAAAAGTAGCCAAGAAGCTATGCGAGATTATGATGGGATCGGAATTCCATTACTTTGTTGACTCCGTCGATAAAAACACTGTGGTCATCGCAGTATCTCAAAGCGGAGAAACCGCCGACGTTATCGAAGGTGTGAAACGGGCACATGCGGTCGGCGCCCGTATCGTTTCAGTAGTAAACAGACCTCAATCGCTACTTGCAGATATGAGCCAGCGTGTCATACTGCTCAACTGCGGGCCGGAGATAGGTGTTGCAGCCACCAAATCATTCCTCGGCCAACTCATCGTCTTTTATCTGCTCGCTTTTACTATGATCAACTCATTTGATAAGGCAGTCGAAACCATTAAAGGGTTACGGAATGATGTTTTCAATGCCATTTACTGGAACAATGAGAAGCTACGGGTTTTAAGCCAGAACCTCTGTACGAAAAAGGACTTCTACTACATAGCCAGAGGCATCAACTTCGCTATCGCATCGGAAGGTGCCCTAAAACTGAAAGAGATCTCCTATATTCATGCCGAGGGTATGCCTGCCGGCGAATTAAAACATGGCACGCTGGCGCTTATTGAGCCGGGAACACCGGTCATCGTCATCTGCCCGAATGATTACACGTATAAAGAAACCTTAAGCAACGCAATAGAAGCAAAGGCACGCGGTGCCTACATCATTGCAGTCTCCGACATTGAAAACGAAATATACGATTACTGGATCAAGATTCCGACAGTAGATGAACTGCTGTATCCGCTCGTTACCATAATTCCCCTGCAATTATTAGCGTATCATATTGCAGTTAGCTTGGGCCTGGATCCTGACATGCCGCGGAACCTGGCAAAGTCCGTTACCGTCAAATAGCTGTACCAATTTTCAAGCTATGTAACAGGGGAACTTAGATAAGGAGAGCTAATGGGAACACAGGCTATGCGTATTGTTGATGCCAACTGCAACCGCATCTCAGAGGGGCTCAGATTTCTTGAAGATGTCTCCCGTTTCACCCTTAACGATCAAGCATTAAGCCGTCAGATCAGGGATCTGCGCCACACCATCGCGAAAAATATCACTGTTCTGGGAAACAGCCCCCTTTCGGAGCGGGATGCCGCCGGCGATATCGGGGCAAAATTCGACCCTTCAAATCAACATCAGGATATGCCGTCTCTGGTTGCCGCCAATGCTAAAAGAATCGAAGAGGGACTGCGCATCATTGAAGAGCTGGCAAAATTGCCGGAGCTAAGCGCTTTTCTGCGATCAACCGACTTCCAGCAGATGCGATTTACCGTCTATACTATCGAACGCGATCTCACCGGCAAGCTACTCCGCAAAACAACGGTTCAAAAGATAAAAGGACTGTACGCCATCATTGATACCTCAATGATTGGAACACGGAACGCCTGCGATATCGCATCCCATATGATCCTTGGCGGGGTTAAGATTATACAGCTTCGGGATAAGAGTTCGACAAAAGCCGCCCTGTTCGTAATAGCACAGCAACTTAAACAGCTTTGCCAGCAGTCAGGTATTCTCTTCATCATCAATGACCATCTCGATATCGCACTTGCCGTTGCCGCTGATGGTATTCAAATCGGTCAGGATGACCTACCGATATCGGTGGTCCGCAACACCATACCTATAGAAATGATCATCGGCTGCTCAGTCTACTCTGCTGCTCAAGCGCAGAAGGCACAAACAGACGGAGCTGATTACATCGGCGTTGGTGCTATATTCGCAACATCAACCAAAAACGAGGTGACAATTATCGGATTAGAAGGGCTACAACAGATTAGAAATACTATTGCAATCCCTATAGTGGCCATAGGAGGCATCAATACACAGAACATTGCCGGTGTCATGGCAACAGGAGTGGATGCCGCAGCAGTCATCAGCGCACTTATCACGAGTGACGACATCGAAAAAACTGCACGCACGCTCGCCACATACGCTGAAGTGAACACGTAACAAGATACTGTTGAACAAGAGCAACTTCGTATTCAAAAATAAATTGACACTACATTACCTTATGTGTACAATTATGCACACCTCAGGAGTTAAAACTTTTCATGCGAGAAATGATCATTCACAGCGTCCGCGGGAATATGGTAAGCCTGCAGCATGTCATTATCCTTAAGGAAAAAGATTCGGACCGTTATCTTCCTATATGGATCGGCCCATCGGAAGCCGATGCAATCACGGTTAAACTCAGCGAACGTCAGATCGAAAGACCGATGACCCACGATTTATTGAAGAACATCCTTTTCGTTCTCGGTTCCATTACCGGATCGACAATGCGACGAGTAATAATTAATGATCTTAAATCAGATACCTTTTATGCGCAAATCATATACGAGTTCGATGACGGGCCGGTGGCGGCAAGTGTCAAATTCATTCACGATAAAAACAACCCTGTCGATGAAAAAAATTCACAGATTTCATTGATCTGGCAGGGACAAGAGCAGCGAATGCGCGTGGCCCGCAAATGGCAGGATGCCAACAGGAAGTTCATCGAAACGGAAAGCACCAACGGATTGATGTTTGAATTGCTGTTCGATGAATCGAGCAAACGCTGGCTGCTGACTCAAATGAAAGTTGATTCACGTCCAAGCGATGCCATTGCACTGGCAGTACGAACGGACATCCCAATTTACGTCGAAGATATAGTGATGGATAAGGCAGGAATAAAATTTGACCTGGAAACAGGAAAGGTGGTCCCATCAGATAAGAATGTTGGGGAAAATGCTACAGGTAAAGTTGATGAGCAGGAGATCAAGAAGTTCTCTGCAATTTACGATTTTCTGAACACGCTCGATATCGATGACCTTGGTAAACGCAAATCCTAGACCGTCTTGCAGCGCCATCCGTTCGCCCGATCCTAATTAGGTCGATTGCACTTAAAGACGAAGCTTTGTTGACAGCAACTAAATATTTTTTTACAATTGCGCAGATGAATTAACATTAATTATATGCAGGAAATCCTGTAACAATAGCCGCAACCAATATCCAGCTTCAAAGTAATCTTTAAAACAGATTTTAAAGATTAATATTAATATGCTTCAAGAGACTATCAGGATGAAACGGCGAAATTCGGACAGTTACATTACGGAAGAACTGATCCGCGGTCTGGGATTTTTCTTCAGCGTCGGTACCACCATCGGCTTAAGCCTTGTTCTCCCAACAGGCATCGGCTGGTGGTTTGATCAACCGGAACAATTGAACTCTCACCCGCTTTACACGCTCATCGGGTTTGCTTTCGGAACCGTACTGGCAGGATATAGCCTGTTTCGTATGCTCCGCCAATTTCAACAAAAAAGCCTGGAACGAAATGAACAGGGAAAAAAGGACATGGAACAATGAGTAAGAAACCCGGTTGCTCCACGCCGATACTCATTGCAGGTCTCGTTTTTTTCGCAATGTTTATCTTTGCGTTTCTCTTCGGGCCACTCGGCTCCAAATTGTTCGGACTTAATGTCCCCGAATGGATGGCGGTCAGTAAACCGGAAATCCAGCTAAAATCAGAGGCCGTTGCCCATATCTCATGGTTCACTATCACCAATACTCTTATTGCCTCGTGGCTCACAATAATCGTCCTCGGCACTTTTTTCTACTTCGCCACCCGGAAGATGAAGCTTATCCCCGGCAGGCTGCAGAATTTTGCCGAGGTAATCATAGAGATACTGCTGAACTTTGCCAGTTCAGTTGGAGAAAAGCATGCACGGATGTTGCTGCCACTTTTAGCCACTATATTTCTCTATGTCGTTACGAATGCATACCTGGCGCTCTTTCCTTTTTTCGACGGCACCATTTACATCGTTGAACCTAATGGTTTTCACGCTCCGATCATCAGGGCTGCAAATACTGATATCAATCTGCCGCTTTCCCTGGCGATCGTGTCATTCTTATATGCTGAAATTCAAGGGCTCCGCACACATGGGCTGTTCCGCTATCTCAACTCGTTCTTTCAGGCGGGAAAGCTGCGCGAAGGTTTCGCATATTTATTCAAAGGTAAAATCAAGCCGGCACTGGGCAGCCTGACCTTCGGTTTTATTAATCTGTTTATCGGCGTGCTTGAAGTTATCGGTCACCTTGTCAGACTGGTCAGCTTCACCTTCCGTCTTTTCGGAAACATGACTGCAGGCGTGATTCTCCTGTCAGCTGTGACGTTCCTGGTTCCGTTTATTGCAGCAATTCCATTCTACGGACTTGAGATGCTCGTCGGCTTGGTGCAGGCGATGATCTTCGGCGGTTTAACAATGGTATTTTCAGCGATGGCTATGACTTCTCACGATATAGCACATTAATTAAATATAGTGTAAAACAAGGAGGATTCTAATGGATGCAGAAGCTTTTAAATTTCTGGCAGTCGGTCTGGCCGGTGGTCTCGGTATGCTCGGCCCGGGCATTGGATTAGGACTGATCGGACTTGGCGCAATGCAGGCACTGGGACGAAATCCTGAAGCAAAAGGACCTATCTTGACAAACATGATCTTGATAGCTGCACTTGCCGAATCCGTCGCCATTTACGCGCTTATCGTTGCAATTCTCCTGGCCTTCGTCGTGTAGTATTGATAGCTAAATTGTGTGTCAAAAAGACGGTGTTCTTGAGGATCGTCCTCAGTGAATTTCTTTTGGTGGACACACAAAAAATTTAGTAAGGCATTGGTGTACTGATGGAAAATATAGGAATTAATGTACCATTATTGATAGCTTTCCTGATCAATTTCGGGATTCTTTTCGTTCTTTTGGTCGTGTTCGGCTATAAGCCGATCCTTAAAATGCTCGATCAGAGACAGGCTAAGATCAGAGAAAGTATGGAGCAGGCCGATCTCATCAGGGAACAAACCGCTAAAAGCGAAGAACAGATGAAAGCTCATCTGGACGCTGCGCGCAAAGATGGTCAGTCCATCATAGCACAGGCAGCTCAAATCGGAGAGAAACTGAAAGAGGAAGCACGGGAAGGCGCACGGAAAGAAGCATCCATGGTCATAGAAAGGGCGCGTGTCGAGATAGATCGAGACCGTGACAAGGCAATCGAAGGACTGAGGGGAGAATTCGCTGATATCGCTATCATGGCAGCAGAGAAAGTAATAAATGAGTCACTCGATAAGAAGAAACATCAGAAGCTCATTGATGAAGTCCTCGAAGAAAGCAAAACTTTTAAAAAATAAACCGGAAATCTAAATTATGCCAAAAAATATTTCAAGCAAACGCTATGTTCAGGCTATCTTCGAGATCGCCCGGGATAGCAACGAGTTCGATGCATGGAGGGCCGATTTAAAAAGCATCGTTGGCCTTATGCAGGATAGTGAGTTCTCGGGCTTGATCGAGAACCCGAAAGTGCCGTTTGATCTCAAAGCTAATCTTGCCGAGCAAAAGCTCGGCAAGATGAACCAATCTGTACTAAATCTCGTCTATTTCCTTATCTCCAAAGATAAACTCAACTATATAGATCAGATATCGAGAGACTATGATCTGTTACTGGACGATTATAATGGAATCAAACATGCTGAAGTAACAACAGCGATGCCAATTGATGATGCCGAAGAAAAAGCAATAAGCAGCAAACTTGAATCCCTGGTGGGAGGGAAAGTTACTATCCATATACATACCGATCCGGCTCTCATCGGAGGTACTGTCATCAGAATTGGTGACAGTCTCATTGACGGCAGCATTCGTAATAAGCTGGATACATTGAAACGGGAACTTATCGGAGCTCAACACTAATGGACAAGGGGGATATCGCATGAGCAATCAAGGACGAGACATCGTCTCAGTTATTAAGGAACAAATTGAGCACTTCGGCACCTCAGTAACCATGGTAGATGTTGGAACAGTGGTTGAAGTGGCCGATGGTGTTGCCCGTATTTATGGCCTCAGAGGTGCAAAATATAATGAACTGCTGGAGTTTCCCAATGGTATTATGGGACTTGCCCTCAACCTGGAGGAGGATACCGTCGGTGCAGTTATACTTGGCGAATACAGCAACATTAAGGAAGGCGACGAAGTCCGCTGCACTGGAAGAGTGGCCGAGGTTCCCGTTGGTGCAGAGCTCATCGGACGCGTTATCACGCCATTAGGTATCCCCATCGATGGTAAAGGTCCAATTAAGACAACGAAGGCCAGACCTGTAGAAAGAGTAGCCCCGAACGTAGTTATCCGGCAACCTGTCACCAAGCCAGTTCATACAGGCATCAAAGTCGTTGATGCGATCGTCCCCATTGGCCGCGGTCAGCGCGAGCTTATTATCGGCGATAGATCGATCGGTAAATCAGCAATTGCAATCGATACTATCATCAGTCAAAAAGGCAAAGACCTTATCTGTATTTATGTCGCAATCGGACAAAAATCAGCGAAAGTAGCACAAATTGTCGAAACGCTCGCGAAATACGGAGCTATGGAACATACGATTATCGTTGCGGCCAACGCATCAGATCCCGCAGCGGTGCAATATCTCGCCCCTTACGCAGGCTGTGCCATCGGCGAAGAATTCATGGAACAGGGTAAAGACGCCCTCGTCGTCTATGACGATCTTACCAAACACGCCTGGGCATACCGGCAAATGTCATTGATACTGAGACGACCACCCGGACGGGAAGCCTATCCCGGTGACGTATTCTATCTGCACAGCCGTCTGCTCGAAAGAGCTGCCCGATTAGCGCCCGAATACGGAGGTGGATCATTAACCGCTTTGCCAATAATTGAAGTGCAGGCCGGAGACCTCTCCGCATATATCCCGACAAACGTTATCTCGATTACAGATGGTCAGATATATCTTGAAGCCGACCTGTTTAACAGCGGCATCCGCCCGCCACTGAATGTAGGTCTATCGGTTTCCCGCGTCGGTGGCAAGGCACAAACAAAAGCGATGAGGCAAGTCGCGGGAAAGCTGAGAATAGATATGGCTCAGTACAGCGAACTGGCAGCATTTGCTCAATTCGGCACCGCTGATCTGGATAAAGCAACTCAGTTGCAACTGGCTCGTGGGCAGCGAATCCAGGAAATATTGAAACAACCTCAATATGTTCCGATGTCCCTCGCACAGGAAGTAACGATACTGTATGCAGTAACCAATGGTTATCTCGATGATATCCCAGTCGAAAAGATTGTGAGGGCAGAGCAGGATTTCCATCGTTTCATGGAAACAAGCCATCCGGAGATACTGAAGACTATCGAATCCGATAATGACATCAAAGAGAAGACAGAAGAGGCATTGAAAGAGGCAATTAAACAGTTCAAGCAAAGCGCTTCTTTCTAAGGAAAACGAATGATAAGTACACGTATACTTCGACGGAGAATTCGAAGCGTTCAAAGCACAGCCAAGATCACCAGAGCCATGGAGATGATCGCAACGGCTAAAATGAAACGTGCCCAGGAACAGGCAGTTTGCGGGCGTCCCTATAGCGATAAGATCAGTCAACTTATCACCGATCTCGCTGCCATCCAGGGAACGGGCAACGTACTTCATCCGCTGATGATGCAACGGGATGTCAAGAAAATCGCGGTCATACATATCACCTCAGATAAAGGCCTGTGCGGCGGATTGAATTCCAATGTCAACCGGCTCACCGGAACATTCATCCTGTCCCAGCAGATCCCTGTGACGCTTGTGGCAATCGGCAAAAAAGGCCGCGATTTCATGATGAGAGCACGGCGAGACGTCAAAGCAGAATTCACTAAATTAGGCGATCATCCGAAATTATTTGATATACTCCCCATTTCAAGAATCGTGATGGATGATTATTCGGCAGGACGTGTGGACAAAGTATATATAGCGTATTCCAAATTTGTTTCGACTATGACACAGCAACCCGTTATGGAACAACTGCTCCCTGCAGAAATAAAGGCCAGCGAAAACAAAGAAAAGATTTCAGATTATATCTTTGAACCCAACTCCGATTTTGTTCTCGGAGAATTGATACCCCGATACGTGGACACGAAGATTTATCATGCTATTCTTGAGTCTATCGCCAGCGAACAATCCGCACGGATGGTCGCCATGCGTAATGCAACGGATAATGCACAGGACGTTTTGCAAGAGCTAACACTTGTTTTAAATAAGGCAAGGCAGGAAGCAATTACCAATGAGCTTCTTGATATCAACGGCGGACTTGCAGTCTTACAATAAGAGGAGGTTCAACTTGGCTACAGGTAAAGTCGTTCAAATAATCGGTACAGTGGTTGATATTGAGTTCCCGCAGGACTCCCTGCCTGCAATCAATAACGCTATTGAAATCAATCAGGATGGCAATAAACTCGTCCTTGAGACACAGCAGCATATCGGAAACAACTGGGTTCGCTGTCTCTCATTATCTCCTACAGACGGATTGAAAAGAGGCGATGAAGCCATCGATACAGGAGCTTCAGTATCAGTGCCCGTGGGAAAAGCGGCGCTGGGAAGGCTGTTCAATGTATTCGGAGAACCGCTCGATAACCTTGGGCCGGTTGCGACCGATGAGCGTATGCCTATTCATCGTCTGGCGCCG
>DIKB01000007.1:10961-14440 GCA_002421445.1 Dehalococcoidia bacterium UBA5629
TATGGCGGTGCAGGTGTCGGTAAAACAGTCATCATCACAGAACTTATCCATAACATCGCTACCGAACACGGCGGATATTCAGTGTTTGCCGGTGTTGGAGAACGATCCCGCGAAGGAAATGACCTTTGGCTGGAAATGAAAGAATCGGGAGTTATTGAGAAGACAATCATGGTCTTCGGTCAGATGAATGAACCGCCGGGAGTACGCGCCCGTGTCGGGTTAACCGGCGTCACCATGGCTGAATATTTCCGCGATAAAGAAGGCAAGGATGTTCTTTTGTTTATCGATAACATTTATCGTCACATCCTGGCGAACATGGAGGTATCAGCGTTGCTGGGACGCATGCCGTCGGCTGTAGGATATCAGCCAACGCTGGCAACCGACATTGGCGAACTGGAAGAAAGGATCACTTCTACAAAACGCGGATCCATCACATCATTTCAGGCAATTTATGTTCCCGCCGACGACTATACCGATCCGGGAATCGTTGCGACATTCGGTCACCTCGATGGCGTAATCTCTCTTGATAGAGGCATTGCGGCTCTCGGTATTTACCCGGCAGTAGACCCATTGACATCGACATCAAGAATCCTTGATCCTTTAATCATCGGCGATGAACATTATCAGGTAGCACGTGGTATTCAAAAAGTGCTTCAGCGGTATAAGGATCTCCAGGACGTTATCGCCATCCTCGGCATGGAAGATTTGAGCGAAGAGGATAAAATAACAGTGGGACGGGCACGCCGCATTCAGCGTTTCCTGTCGCAGCCCATGTTCGTCGCAGAACCGTTCACCGGAATTAAAGGGAAATATGTGACGATCAAGGAAACGATCCGCGGATTCAAAGAGATACTTGAAGGCAAACATGATATGCTTCCCGAATCAGCATTCCTTATGGTTGGTACCATCGAGGAAGCAGTAGAAAAAGCCAAACAGCTCGGTGGTTGATAAAATGGCAACGATAAAACTGGAAATTGTTACCGCAGAACAGCAGATATTTTCCGATGAGGTTGATAGTATCCTGGCGCCAGGCATTGATGGAGAGCTCGGTATCCTGCCTCATCATGCTCCGTTGATGACAATGCTGCAGCCAGGAGAGCTTGTCATCCGAAAAGGTGGAGAGGAATCAGACTTTGCAGTAACCGGCGGTTTCCTTGAAGTGCTGCCGGATAAAGTTATCATCCTTGCTGATGCCTGCGAGCGTTCCGATGCAATTGACACTGCACGAGCTGAAGCTGCCATGAAGAGAGCTGAAGAACAGTTGAAAGCCACTGGTCCGGGTCTACCGGAAGATCATGCCCGTGCCGAAGCTTCATTAAGAAGGGCACTAGCCCGGTTGAAAGTAGCTTCCAAGGCGCGCCGCAAACAACAGCGACCGCCGTTAAACCAGCAACAGCAGCAAAGCTGACAGGCGAACAAAAACCCACAAGCATACCATATAGTATGCGCTCGCGAGATAGAAAGGAAATTAAGCGATATGCCTCCTGTTGAGGCGATATGAGTTTATACTATTTCAAGACGGGCGCGAACACCCTGTTTGGTAGCTATTACACGAAGCAATGTTCTCATCGCTTCAGCCACACGGCCCTGTTTTCCGATCACACGGCCCTTATCGTCCGCCGCAACTTCAAGCTTGAGTAAAATGAGCCCCTCGTTGTTCTCCTCGGTCACTTTTACCCCATCCGGAGCATTGACAATAGACTTGGCAATGTACTCAATCAACTCCTTCATCACTACGCCTCCTTAGTTTGTGGTTGGCGGTGGCGGCGTACTACCTTCAGATGCAGCAGATTTTGGCTTCGCCTTCGACATCTTGACAGGTCGAACATAACCCGGCTTGAATTTCTCCATGATGCCGGACTTGAACAGTAACCGTTCTACGGTATCTGAAGGCTGTGCCCCTTGCCCAAGCCATTTAATCGCTTGTTGCTCGTCAATATCAAACGTCTCAGGATCAGTCATCGGATTATAATGTCCAATAACTTCAATGAACGCACCGTCACGCGGCGCCCGTGAATCCGCTACTATGACCCTGTAGATCGGCTTATGTTTTGTTCCTACTCTGCGCAATCGTATCTTTACCATGAGCTTTTACGTACCTATTCCTCCATATTTACTTACGTCATTATGCATGAACACACGATTCCTGTCAATATCGAATGAATACCAAAAAGCTTCTCTGCCACCTTGCTCTTCCGATAGATTATGCTACTCCATTAACGAGTTCTTTGCTAAAGTCTTTTTAGTAAGGTAAAATGCACAAGGTGGAATATAAGACACAGTATTCTCCTCAATAATTGTTCATTGATTTTAAACAAATAAAAACAAAAGAAGAAGGAGCTAGCTAATGACCAACGACCAGAAGACCATCACATCTATGATGGAGGAGAAAAGGGTATTCCATCCTCCAAAAGAACTCAGCAAGAATGCGTACATCAAAAGTCTTGACGAGTACAAAAAAATCTACAAAAAATCAGAGGCAGACCCCGAGAAATTCTGGGCAGAACAAGCTGAGCAGCTTGACTGGTTCAAAAAATGGGATAAGGTTTTGGAAGAGGACTTTCAGGAAGGTAAACACCAATGGTTTCTCGGTGGCAAGATCAATGTCAGCTACAATTGTCTCGACCGCCATGTGAAGACATGGAGAAAAAACAAGGCTGCATTTATCTGGGAAGGTGATATTGGCGATACCAAAACACTCACCTATCAACAGCTTTACCAGGAAGTATGTAAGTTTGCCAATGTTCTGAAGAAAAATGGGGTAAAGAAAGGCGACCGTGTAACCATCTATCTGCCAATGATCCTTGAACTCCCCATCGCTCTGCTGGCATGTGCCCGCATTGGAGCTATCCATAGCGTTGTATTCGGTGGATTCAGCGCAGATGCATTAAAAGATAGAATTCTTAATAGTGGTTCAAAAGTGCTCATCTGTGCCGATGGCTATTACAGAAGCGGTAAGGTAGTCAAAAGCAAAGACGGCGCTGATACGGCAGTGAAATCCTGCCCCGACGTGTATCGAGTCTTCGTCGTTAAAAGAGCAGGGATTGAGGTACCAATGGAGAAAGGCAGGGATGTGTGGTGGCATGAGGAAATGACCGCCGCTGATATTAAACCGACCTGTGAACCGGAACAATTGGATTCAGAAGATCCGCTGTTCATTCTGTACACAAGCGGCAGCACGGGCAAGCCGAAGGGCGTCATGCACACACAGGCTGGCTATCTCCTCTATGTCTACCAGACAATGAAGTGGATATTCGATATTAAAGATGACGACACCTTCTGGTGCACAGCCGATATCGGATGGATCACGGGACATAGCTATATTGTCTATGGACCTCTTGCCAACGGTGCAACCAGCATTCTGTTTGAAGGTGTTCCATCATATCCACAGCCCGACCGATTCTGGGATGTGATTGAAAAATACAGAGTCAACATTTTCTATACCGCGCCAACAGCAATCAGATCCATTATGAGGGAAG
>DIKB01000118.1:0-1118 GCA_002421445.1 Dehalococcoidia bacterium UBA5629
GGTGGCAAGAAAAACTGGCTGCTAATTTGCGATCTATTTGGGAAATAACAGGAGATTTCTCGATTACACTCGAAATGACTAATGTTCCACTTCGACTACGCTCAGTGAACGTTTGCCGAGTAGCTGCGTAGCATTTTATTCTAACTCTTCAATGAGTTCGTCTACCAAATCAAATGCTTTGACATGCCCAGATTTTATATCCCGTTCTGCATCCATCTCAGCTTCCTGCCATTCCTTGCTCCAGAAATAAGCCTGGCTTTTCATCATTATCTCCTATGATTGCTTAAGCGTTTCTATATATACACGATACTGTCAAGCACGAAGAGCATTATGTCCACAAGATTAAGAAGTTACAGGAGATTTGCGGTTTTTATTGTTTCACCCTGATTAAAGTGACCTGTATATCTCTCTACGATGCCCTATGCGCACAACGGTGACGAGTTGTTGGTTATCGTCTCGGTGTCTGTGCTAATCCTTTCATAGCTTCAACTACTGCCTGAAAATCAGCCTCAGGCAGTTTGTCTAATGCCCGTTGTGCCCGGCGTCTCAGTTCAATCTTATACACTACTCAGTCCGTTCAGGTTCACCCTGCCGCGATTCAAGATAAGCCTCTAATGACATCGTACCCTCGGTATCTGCTAAGGACGCCAGTCCTTCGGAGGAGTCAATCTCATCCTCTAATTTGGCAATTATAGCTTCAGTCAGCCAATCCTTCATTGTCTTTCCTCTCAAAGCTGCAAAAGCCTTTAGGCGATTGCGAAGTTCCGAGTCAATATCTAAGAAATATCTTGTCTTTTTTATTGTACCTGGCATCACTAACCCCCTATGTATGCTATATTTATGGTTATTATAGGTCATTGCGACTAATAATGCCAATAGGTGAACTCATACCAGGAGCAAATCCCGGCATTGGTAATATGAAAGATGCCGTAATACGAGGTGTACGTTTCGACACCGCTCAGTACCCGTTCGCCGAGTAGCTGCGCTAGCAGCGTATCGAGGCGAAAGAGCAATTGGTTATCTCCTCGATACTATCGCTACTGCGATAACTCGAAGAACAAGTGCAGTTCATCTGTCACCTTGAGCGTTCCCTATTTGTCACCTTGAGCTTGCCGAAA
>DIKB01000118.1:1232-3234 GCA_002421445.1 Dehalococcoidia bacterium UBA5629
TGGTACATTTTCTTATAGTATTCAGCATATTCGCCGCTTTTGATGCGACGCCACCACGATTCATTTTGCAGATACCAATTGACCGTGGTCTGCATAGCTTTCCCGATAGAATACGTCGGCTCCCACCCCAGCTCTTTCGTTATCTTGCTGCAGTCAATAGCATAGCGGCGGTCATGCGCCGGGCGATCTTTAACAAAGGTGATCAAGGTTTCCGGTTTGCTCATGGTATTCAGCAACAATTTAATAAGCTCCAGGTTTGGTTTTTCCTGCCCGCCGGCGATGTTATAGATCTGTCCGATCCGACCTTTCAAAATGACCACCTCGATCGCACGGCAATGGTCTTCCACATATATCCAATCACGCCTGTTCCGCCCATCCCCGTAAACGGGAATAGCTTTATTCTCCATAGCATTGGTTATAACCAGCGGGATCAGCTTTTCAGGGAACTGGTACGGCCCGTAATTATTGGTGCACCGCGTTATTAAAACAGGCAATCCATGTGTTTTGTAATAGGATAAGCACAGGAGATCGGCAGACGCCTTGCTGGCTGAGTAGGGGCTGCTGGGATCGAGCGGCGACGTTTCAGTGAAATAGCCTTCATCGATGGAGCCGTAGACTTCATCGGTCGATACTTGCAGATACCGCTGTATCCGGTATTTCATGGCGGCATCGAGAAGGGTTTGGGTGCCTTTGATATTGGTCTCAATAAAAGGCGAAGCATCCATGATGCTGCGATCAACATGGCTTTCAGCAGCAAAGTTCACCACAACATCGAAGCCCTTGTTCACTATGCTATCAACCATCTGCCTGTCTGCTATATCGCCATTGATGAAATGATACGACGGCTTATTCTGTATAGCCTGCAAGTTTTCCAGGTTTCCTGCATAGGTCAGCTTATCCAGATTGGTGATCTCCCAATCCTGATGCTGCCCCAAAATATAGTGGATGAAGTTGCTGCCGATGAAACCGGCGCCACCGGTTACCAGTAGTTTCACGTTATTTTTACCCCGATTTTATTTGTATGGCGGGTAGAACCAATCCCATGGCTGATTGACGCGCGGATCGTTTTTGTTCCCATTGATCTCCAGCGGCTTTATCATGGGGTCATTCCAGGCGATGCGCTCCTCATCAGGACTTTTATAATCATAGAGCCTGTTGACAAAATAGACCATTAAGGAAGGCTCGTTGCTGATCGCTTTAAATCCATGGTAATAATGACCGGGCATCCGTATGAGCATCGGTTTTGCACCGCTACCGATGATCTCCACAAGCTTTCCCGTCTTATCATCATAAGCGCAGATCTTCGATGCCCCCTTTAATACCAGGAAATAATCGATCTGCCCGCGCAAATGCCTGTGCCATGCCCTGATCATACCGGGATAGCTGAAACTCAGATTCGCCTGAACTATGTCTTCAATACCGAGATCATTCCAATCATGACGTAAAGCCTCAGCAAAAAAACCACGCTCGTCCGGAATGAGAGTAACCTCTTTTGATCTGACGCCTTCTAGAGGATATTCTTTGAGCATTATTCAACTCCTTAGAGATTATTTCTGCAAACTCCCCGCATACGGAGTTAGCTATAGTTCGACGCGGGCATCATCACCGATGAATAATCGCGTCGATTTAATGCCGCCATCACGTTTTATTACTTCCGTATTTCTGCCGATAACACTATCAGCCAGACGTTCAATATTTCGAATCAAACAGTGCTCCAGAATAACCGAATGCTCTATGCAGGAGCATTCCACTCTGGTTTCGGCTGCGATGCTGGTGAAGGGACTGATATGGGAATCCTTGATCAGACAATTCTCAGCAATGGATACCGGACCTCGAATAGTACTGTTCTCCACCTTTGTTCCTTCTCCAATTGCAACCCGTCCATTTATCTGGCTTCTATCATCAACATCACCTTTAATATCCCGCTGTAATAAATCATCAAGAACTACTCTGTTGGCTTCAAGCAAATCATCTTTCTTGCCGGTATCAAGCCACCAGCCCT
>DIKB01000032.1:0-6493 GCA_002421445.1 Dehalococcoidia bacterium UBA5629
TTCACGACGTGACAGCTGCAGATTAAAATCATCGGGGTGATCGTTCTCCTCATCATGAGCAGGTACAAACTGGCGTGAAGCAACAGTACTACCGCTTCGAGATATGGAACCGGGTGCGACCGGACGCGGAGATACCATGGACTCCGGCAGACTCTGTAGAAACATTACAGGAATAGCAGCATATCGGCCATTACTTTGAAAATCGAAGCTACCATCGGCATCAACTTGATCAGCATTGATAATAATAAAACCAAACCTGCTCGTATCTGCAGTATCAGGACTCTTGAATGCGCGGGATATCTGCATATCGTGATTCCCCTCGTGGAACATAATGTTTAGTTTCTTCGGCTGAACAACAGTATCATCAATAATGACCGGTATAGTTTTCATGGCTATCCTCCTAACACGTTAAGATCAGCATAACAAAGGATAGTAAAAATCCGGGTCAACAGATGGTTAAGAATCGGTAAACAAGTGGTAAAACTATGGTAAAAAGCAGAAGAGGTTATTACTATGAGCAGAATGATAGACGACTATCAGACATATCTATGACAAGTAACCTTAACCGTTTAGTAACAGAATTACTTCGATTCAATCGGCACTTTAATGAGGCCGCGTTTAATAGCAGTAACCACTGCCTGGGTACGAGCATTAGCATCGAGTTTGCGCAGAATAGACGTTACGTGATTTTTAATAGTCTGTTCACTGATACTGAGAGTATCGGCAATCTGTTTATTGAGATAACCACGCGCCATATAGTTCAAAATCTCGGTCTCGCGAGGTGATAACGGCGACACGAAATCTTCAATCTCCCTGCCCCAGGAAAGCTCCTGAAATTGCTCCAGAACTTTCTGTGCAACCTTCGGCTGGGTCAGAAAAGTATCGTTGATGGGGTGCCCTCCGATAGCGGCTTTGCGAATATTGGCAAGTACCTCGTCTATCGAAACATTTCTGTTAAGATATCCGGAAGCTCTTGCCTTGATCGCTTCAAACAGCTCCTCATTTGACGGACGAGGTGTCAACACAATAATGGCTGCACTCGGTATTTGGCGCTTTATCGCTTTCACCAGAGCCAGATTGCTCTCACCGGATAAATCAACATCAAAGAGAATAACATCAGGGAAAGCCGTATTGATCAAAGCGAAAAGCTCCTCTTCCGATCCCGCTTCTCCAAAAAGCTCGATATCATCCTGTTGTCCGAAAACGGTACGAATACCCTGTCTGAAGAAAGGTTGCTTATCTGCAACCAGAACTTTTATCATCGTAGCCCCTCCCTGTGAAATTTCCACGTAACCTTACCCTTCCCACACAATCTCATCGTAGCAGAGTCTAACAGATGAATTTAAAAGCTGTCAATATGTTGTTTGACGATACGAAAATAAATCAACTACAATGGCTAAATTGCCTATCAAAAACGGCAGAGAGGTTGAGTTGTAATGGAATTAGTTGACAAAATGCTGGCAGGAGATGTGTTATCACTGGCACGGCTAATCTCGCTGGTCGAACGTGAGGCCGCTGAAGTGCCGGCAATAATGAAACAAATATATCCCCACACGGGAAAGGGTTACAATATCGGTATCACAGGCCCTCCCGGAGCTGGTAAAAGCACAACCGTCGATAAATTAACCGCACATATCAGGAAAGCGGGACACACGGTGGGAATTATCGCAGCTGATCCGAGCAGCCCTTTCACCGGAGGCGCAGTTCTTGGCGATAGAATCCGCATGCAACAGCATTATCTGGATAGTGGCGTTTTTATCCGCAGCATGGCAACACGCGGAAGCCTCGGTGGCCTGCCGAAAACAACCGGTGGCGTTATAAAGTTGCTCAGCGCTGCAGGTAAAGACTATACGCTGATCGAAACAGTCGGCGTGGGACAAAATGAGATCGATATCATGGAAAGCGCCGATACCGTCGTGGTGGTGCTTGTGCCTGAATCCGGCGATACTATTCAGACAATGAAAGCGGGACTGCTTGAGATCGCCGATATTCTGGTGGTGAACAAGGCAGATCGTCCGGGCGCAGACAGCCTCGTGACCGAGCTGATGACCATGCTGCATATGAGCTCCAATTACAAAGATGCGCAATGGCAAGTGCCGGTGCTAACCGCACAGGCAATGAACGATATCGGCATCGCAGAGTTATTGGAACAGATAGAGAAGCATCGCGCCGAACTGGAACGTTCCGGGCTGCTGGAGAGAGAAAGAAGGCAACAGCGCCGCCGTGAATTTCTGGCGACAATCGAAGATAAAGTTACCGGCAAGTTGCTCACACTGATCGCACAGGATACGAAGCTGAGTTCGTTTGTGACCAGAGTGGAAGAGGGAAAGATCGACCCATACTCAGCAGCAGAGGAGATTCTCCGTAACGGGACATTACTTGCAGATTGGTCTCATCAACTGGTGAACTGAACGCTATTCAACTCCATCTCGACTCCGCTCGATGAACATCTCAGTGCACCGCTCTGCTCAGGACAGCGGCCAGGGGTGACGGCCTTTGTCATCCAGTTTGCAATGATACCTAAGACCTTTCGACTTCACTCAAGATGACAACAATTGTCATTTCGAACGTAGCGTAGCGAAGTTGAGAAATCTCCTGTGACTTTCTACATTGGTTGCAAATTAGAATCCAGTTCGTAATGCTNNCCTGAGACCTTTCGGCAAGCTCAAGGTGACAAATTTCTCGATTATCGCTTCGATATATTCTTCGAGTTGCTCAGTGAACGGCTCAGGATAACACAGCTTGCTACCAGTAGCTGCGATCAAGTAAGAAGCGGTTAAACAGGATGCGCCACAGGCTAATCTTCGTCGTCTTTATATCATCGGAAATTCCGGCAGTGAGACGGCGAATCACGATCAGAAAAAACAATGCAATAAAGCCCAAGACCAGAGGCAGGGATCCCTGCAACCAACCGATAAGCGGGGGCATAAATACAAAAGTAGCCAGCATGCCGATCGGCAAGCCGTTACTTGGAGGACCGCCAAGTTTGAACCGCTCATTCATGGTCTGACGGCGTTTCATAAAGCGGGGAGTGGTTCTCACCAGGAAACCGATTGCCAGCGGAATGACGCCGATGAAAAAAAACAGGGGCAATTCATAGATGATGCTAACCCCGACGAAAACGCCTAGACCGGTGGTATTTCCCCTTTCACCGTCGAATTTGCGGAAGAAAGGCCACATCTGACCACATACCGCCGCCAGCCCGCACAACATGATTAAATAGGCGGGGAATTGCAGAATGCCGCACAGAATAACGGGAATAACACCTTTAAGCACATCAATCGCTACTGCAGAGAGTCCCTCAAGACGTCCGATCTTGTGCCATGTTGCCATATGGAGATCTTCTTCGTGCGAGAAATCCATTCCTTTGACACGCGCCAGCAGCAGCATATACGGAAATGTGCCAACCAGATATGAACAAACAGTCGAAATAAGAATAATCCAGAGCATAACGATTGCACTACAGTGTAACAGAGAACCGGGTTTTTATAAAGTCATTGTCATACAACGGGCAAAAATCGATATGCTACATCAAAGAACATGGACATAGCTACTTTCTTGACGATTGACCCTAAAACATAGTACGCTAATAGTCTAAAATTAATTCGGGGAAAGGAACAATCAACCGTGTTATGCCGCGGCATTCGAGGTGCCACAACCGCCGCAAGGAACACCAGGGAAGCCATTATTGAAGCCACAAAGGAGCTTCTCCTCAAAATGGTGAAGGATAACAACGTGGCCTTGCAGGATATAGCTGCCATCTGGTTCACATCAACCCATGATCTGAACGCAACCTTTCCCGCGACCGCAATTCATGCAATCGGCTGGCCTCAGCTCCCCGTGATGTGCTCACACGAAATGGATGTGCACGGGAGCCTGCCACGCTGTATACGAATCTTAATGATGACCAATACCGACAGAAGCGATGAGAATATCAATCATATCTTTCTCAACGAGGCAATAAAGCTCCAGCATGCACACTATGGGGCGCAGAACGATGAGGCCGACAAATGATCGTCGTTATGCAACGCGGCGCCAGCGAAAAGCAGGTTGCCGACGTTGTGAAACGCATTGAAACGCTCGGGCTAAAGAGTCACCTTTCTCAGGGGGAAGAGCATACAATTATCGGCGTTCTCGGCCAGACCTTCCCCGAACTCCAGGATATCCTCGAAGGGCTGCCAGCAGTTGAAAATGTTGTCCTTGTCAGTAGACCTTATAAACTTGCCAGCCGGGAGTTTCATCCTCTCGATACTATCATTGATATAGACGGCGTCAAGATCGGAGGTAGAGAGGTAGTCGTTATGGCCGGTCCTTGCGCTGTCGAAAGCGAACAACAGCTTCTCGATACAGCAAGAGCGGTGAAAGCAGCGGGTGCCACCATACTGCGGGGGGGAGCCTTTAAACCAAGTACGTCACCCTATAGTTTTCGCGGTCTTGGGGAAGAGGGGCTGAAGCTGCTGACAGATGTTAAAAAGCAAACAGGAATGCTGATTATCACTGAGATCATGTCACCGAGGGATGTCGATATCGTTGCACGGTGTGCTGACATTCTGCAGATCGGGGCACGCAACATGCAGAATTTCAGCTTGTTGGAAGAGGTCAGCAAAACCGGAAAACCGGTGCTACTGAAAAGGGGACTCTCAGCAACCATTCAGGAATGGCTGCTCGCCGCTGAATATATCCTGGCACAGGGAAACGATAAGCTTATGCTCTGTGAACGGGGAATACGAACATTCGAAACCTATACCAGAAATACCATGGATTTGAGCGCTATCCCGATCATCGAAAAGGTCAGTCATCTACCCATCATCGCTGACCCCAGCCATGGCACTGGCAAATGGTATCTTGTTCCTGCGATGTCCGCCGCCGCCATCGCTGCGGGTGCTGATGGTTTGCTCATCGAGGTTCATCCTACTCCCGATACGGCATTAAAAGACGGCGCACAATCTCTCTCCTTTGAAAATTTCCGCCTCCTCATGGATCAGATCAAACCGATTGCACAGGTCAAAGGCCGCGGCATCGGTACATGTCAAACCGGGAACTAGACAATACTGTCTAGTTTTTCAAATTGCTATGTCTATTGAAAAAGAGCTATCAACCATAAACCCTTATAAAAATACCCTGATCACCATCGGGGTATTCGATGGTGTGCACATCGGACACCAGTCCCTTCTGTCTTTTCTTAACCGGAAGGCAAAGGAGAACGGATGGCTCAGTGCTGCTATTACATTTAAAACGCACCCGGAAACAATAGTGTCACCGGTAAAACAGCACCCGTGGCTGACCGACCTCGCAACGCGATTAAAACTGATAGAGAGCTCAGGCATCGATCACGTCATCGCACTACCATTCGATAAAGAGATCAGCCGCATGGATGCTCAACGCTTTACCGAATTACTACAGAAATATCTGAAAATGTCGGGGCTGGTTATCGGCCCCGATTTTGCTATGGGCAGCAACAGACAGGGCAATGCGGATACGCTCAGGCAACTGGGATCGGAACGTGGATTTAGCGTCGATGTTGTAAATCCGTTCTTTTACAACATCGAAGTGATCAGTAGCAGCGCCATCCGCCAGCTTCTGGCACAGGGGAATGTTAAAAAAGCCGGGCGTTTCCTGGGAAGACCATTCCGATTCTCCGGGTGCGTGATCAGTGGAAATAAAGTAGGCAGAACTCTCGGTTTCCCAACTGCAAATCTGGAACCAAAACCGGAATTTGCTGTGCCCTGCAACGGTATCTACACGACAATGACCACCATCGACAATAAAACATTGCCCTCGGTGACCAATATCGGGATCCGGCCTACTTTCGATAGTAACAAGTATCTTATTGAAACGCATATCCCCGATTATCACAATGATATTTATGGACAAATAATCTCCATCGATTTTATCGATCGTATCAGGGATGAAAAACGATTTAACACTGTCGATGAACTCAAAGCACAAATAGCGCAGGACGTTGAAACTGCCCGTGCACAACTCAATAAAAAACTATTCCAGGAGGAGACGGGCGAATGGCAAAACTAAATGAACGTGAACAAAATCTGCTTCTCAAACGGGGAGTCATCGAAATAATCTCTGAAGCGGAATTGATAACCCTGCTCGAATCGGGGAAAAAGTTGCGCTTCAAGCAGGGATTCGATCCCAGCCGACCGGATATCCATCTCGGCCATGTTGTCGGCCTGCGCAAGCTTCGCCAGTTTCAGGAGAGAGGACATCAGGTTGTCCTCATCGTCGGGGATTGGACAGCACAGATCGGCGATCCCAGCGGTGTATCAACCACCAGAACCATGCTCTCGGCAGAAGAAGTGCAATCAAACGCACAAACGTATATGAAACAGTTCTTTAAGGTAATTGATAAAGATAAAACCGAGGTGCGGTTCCAGAGCGAGTGGTTCGGCAAATTCGGACTCGCCGATATCATTAAACTCACCAGCAAATTCACAGTAGCGCAGTTCCTGGCACGGGAGGACTTCGCACAGCGGTACAG
>DIKB01000032.1:6590-17370 GCA_002421445.1 Dehalococcoidia bacterium UBA5629
TACAGCAAATTATGGGAATGTCTCAGCAGCAGGTATTTCTCATGCCTCTGCTCGTCGGAACAGACGGCACACAGAAGATGAGCAAGAGCCTGGGCAATTATATTGGTATCGACGAACCGCCGAATGATATATACGGCAAAGTGATGTCGATTCCGGATCGCCTGATACTGGACTATTTCGAGTTGCTCACCGATACGTCAACGGAAGAGATCGCTGAATTTAAGCACAGCATGGCACAGGGATCGGTCAATCCCATGGTATTGAAGAAACGGCTGGCGCGAGACATCGTTACACAATTCCATAGCGCACAGGATGCAGATGAAGCCGAAGATCACTTTACCAGGATATTCCAGAAACGGGAGACACCTGATGAAGTCATCCAGTTGAATATAAAAGACGGCGTGGCTGCAACGCTGACTGCCGAACTGGCAAAAGCAGGTCTGACAAAGAGCCGCGCTGAAGCAAAGCAACTATTAGCGCAGGGCGCTATTGAGATTGACGGAGAGAAAGCGACGGAAGATATCGATATATCCACACTGGGACCAGGACATAAAATAAAAGTCGGTAAAAGACGCTTCGCGTCCACATAATATAAATAGCACGTTTAAAAAAGGGAGGAAAATACCATGCAATTACGAATACCGGGACCAACCCCATGTCCGCCTGAGGTGCTGAAAGTCGTGGGCAGACAGATGATCGATCACCGAGGTAAGGAGTTCGGTGAGATCATTACCAGAATCACCGCAAATCTCAAGGCTCTGTTCCAGACGAAGAATGATGTCTTTATACTCTCCGGTTCAGGTACCGGCGGCTTAGAATCGGCAGTCGTCAATATGCTATCCCCCGGCGATAAGGTGCTATCGGTCGCTATCGGTGTCTTCGGCGAACGGTTTGCCGAAATCGCCAGAACATACGGTGCCAACGTTATCCCGTTGAATTTTGAATACGGAAAGGCGGCAGACCCGGATGAGATACGGAAGGCATTAAAAGCTGATCCGGAAATTAAAGCCGTGCTGGTGACTCACAATGAGACCTCTACCGGCGTTACCAATGACATGGTCGCCATCAGCAAAGCCGTTAAAGAGTTCGATAAACTCATCCTCGTTGACTCCATCAGCGGCCTTGGCTCTCTCGACCTGCCTGTTGATAAACTGGGACTCGACGTCGTGATCGCAGGATCACAAAAGGGATGGATGGTTCCGCCGGGACTGGCATTTGTCAGTGTCAGCGAGAACGCATGGAAAGCGCATGCAGCAGCCAAGCTGCCAAGATTCTACTGGGACTATTCAAGAGCCAAGAAATCGCTGGCAGATGCGCAGACACCCTGGACTCCAGTAGTCTCCGTATTCTTCGGACTCGATGTCGCCACAAAAGCCATGATGGATGAAGGATTGGCCGGTATCGTGCAGAGACATGTGAAGATAGCGGATTTTACCCGCAAAGAGGTAAAAGCACGAGGACTGACGCTCTTCGCCGATGAAAAGCATGCATCCAACGTGGTCACAGCCATCAAAGCCGATGAAAAGCTCAGCGTTTCGAAGCTCCGTCAGGTTCTGAGAGACGAATATCAGGTCGTCATTGCCGGAGGTCAGGGCAAGCTGAAAGGGAAGGTATTCCGCATCGGTCACCTCGGCTGGGTCTCCGAGCAGGATATTAAAGAAGTGCTGCAGGCACTCGATAAAGCGCTGCCGAAGGCACGAGAATAAAGCATATAAGCGATAAAGGAGTATAGCGATGAAAGTATTAGTTGCTGACCCGATCGCCAAAGAAGGCATCGAATTATTACAGCGCCACGTTAAAGTAGACGTGAAAACCGGGCTTAAACCAGAAGAGCTCAAGAGCATCATCGGCGAATACGATGCGCTCATTGTCCGCAGCGAAACACAGGTGACGCCCGAGATCATCGAAGCAGGAAAAAAGCTTCAGGTGATCGCCCGCGCCGGTGTCGGTCTGGACAACATCAATATCAATGCGGCCACACAGAAAGGCATTGTGGTGGTCAATGCGCCAACCGGCAATGCGATTTCTGCTGCTGAGCACACGATGGCATTGATGCTCGCCCTCGCCCGCCATGTCCCTCAGGCACACGCGAAACTAAAATCGGGAGTATGGCAGCGCAGCAGTTACACCGGAACTGAACTGAAAAATAAAACGCTCGGCGTCATCGGACTGGGCAACGTCGGCTCGGAAGTGGCACGACGCTCCCAGTCTTTTGAGATGCGCATCATCGGCTATGACCCCTTTGTCTCAGCAGAATATGCACAAAATCTGGGCATCGAACTGGTCACAATAGATCAGCTCCTGAAGGATGCTGACTTTGTCACCTTCCATATCCCGCTGACCCCGAAAACCAAAGGGATGGTCGGCGATAAAGAGCTGCGAACAATGAAGCCAACCGCACGCATCATTAACTGCGCCCGCGGCGGCCTCATTGATGAAGAAGCGCTTTACAAAGCAGTCGAAGAGGGAAGGATTGCCGGCGCCGCCTGCGATGTCTTCTCCAAAGAACCGATGACAGACAGCGTCCTGTTCAAGAGCGAACGGATCATCGTAACACCACACCTCGGCGCATCGACAGCTGAAGCTCAGGTTGGCGTTGCCGTCGATGCCGCAGAGCAGGTCATTGCCGTGCTCAACGGACAGCCGGCACGATATGCAGCCAATGCGCCGCAGATCGCTTCGGAGGCTTTCGCCAGCGTCGCCCCGTATATGCAGGTCGCATCAGCACTGGGAAGCCTGGCATCACAGTTTATGGAAGGACAGGTAAACGCTATTAAAATTACGTATGCCGGCGACGCCGCGGCCTGCGACCGAAACATTCTTAAGGCAGCCGTCATCGGCGGTCTGCTGGAGAAAGTGAGCGAGGAGCGGATAAATCTGGTCAATGCCGGTATCATCGCTACACAGCGCGGCATTAAAATAACCGAGCTGTCCGAAGACATCTGTGAAAACTACTCGAGTCTGATTACGCTCGAAGTGCATACCAGCAAGGAAGCAACCATCGTTGCAGGCACCGTGTTACGCGGACAAACGCACATCGTTCACATCAACGACTTCTGGATTGACATCGTGCCTAACGACGGTTACTTCCTGTTCTGCGATCACAAGGATCGGCCGGGACTTATCGGCGCAGCCGGCAATATCACCGGCAAAGCCGATATCAATATCAGCGCGATGCAACTGGCCAGATTGCAACCGAGAGGCAAGGCATTGATGATCCTGGCACTCGATGAGCCTCTCAAAGACAAACAGCTCAAAGAAATCATGGCTCTTGACGACGTCTACACCGCAAAACTCGTTAAGCTATAACCGATACAGACTGTGGTCAGCGGGGTAATCCCGCTGACCACTAAAACCAGGGCAAGGACAACAGCAGGACTCGGATTCTGGTAGATATTCGCCAACACCTGCTATAATTTATGTCGAGAGGCACAATTGGATATAATCGTAGAATACAAAGTACTGATTATCCCCGTGATCGCATGGTGCATCGCTGAAGCGCTGAAGATGCCGATATCATGGATTAGAGACAGGCAATGGAATGCAGACCAGCTATTCCTCGGTGGAATGCCCAGTGCCCATTCAGCGCTGGTCTGCGCACTGGCCACAACAGTTGGCTTTAAAGATGGCTTCAACTCCGTCACCTTCGCCATCGCGGCATCCTTTGCACTGGTTGTTATGCAGGACGCCGGCGGCGTCAGACAGACAGTAGGACACCAGTCCACCCTGCTCAACAGAATTATCGAGGAGATATTCAAGGGTAAACCGGAGTATGAAGAACGATTGAGAGAATTGATCGGGCATACCAGGCCGCAGATCATTATCGGCGCTATGCTTGGAATACTGGTCGGATGGACGTTGAGCTTAGCAATACCTTAAACATTCACTGCAAGGAGATAAATGAAACTTAAACTCTATTTTCTCGAGACCAGACCTCAATTTCTGATTCTGCCGCTGGTGCTGTGCTTTCTGGGCACTGCCATCGCCTGGTTTTATTATGGCTATTTCAATCTCGGCCATGCGCTGCTGGCGACCTTCGGCCTGCTTATGGCGCATACCAGCGTTAACACGATCAACGATTACTGCGATTATAAGAGCGGCGTCGATCTGGCAACAAAACGGACCCCATTCAGCGGCGGCAGCGGCATGCTGCCTGCAGCGTTGCTCAAGCCTGCAGAAGTCCTCTGGATGACCGTAATTACTTTTCTTATAGCTGCTGGAGTGGGTATTTATTTCGTGATCGTAACCGGATGGCAATTGCTCCCGCTGCTTTTCGTCGGCGCCCTCTGCATTTTTCTTTATACTCCGGTTATTCTCAAGCAAAAGTGGCCGGAGTGGTCGCCGGGGGTGGGGTTGGGAAGTTTACCCGTATTAGGCGCATACTTCATCCAGACCTCGGCCTACACGTGGCCTGTAGTTATAGCATCGATACCATCTGGTATCCTGGTATGCAATCTGCTGTTTCTCAATGAATTCCCCGATACCGAAGCGGATAAGACAGCCAATCGAAAAACCACACCTATTATCATGGGTAAACAGAAAGCAAGTAAGATATACGCCGCATTAACTCTCCTCGTTTATATCTGGATAATCGTCTGGGTTATTGCAGGCACAATGCCGGTTTATTCGCTTCTGGCGCTGCTGACGCTCCCCATCGCGATAAAAGCGATGAAAGGTGCGAAGCATTATCAGGATATGAATCAACTTCTGCCAGCTATGGCGGCTAATGTTCTGGTCGTGCTGCTCACACAGTTTTTACTTGGTGTCGGCTATATTCTGGCTAAGGCTTTTTAAATGGCTGATCCCGTGCAGAGCAAGCCGCTTCATATCATGTTCACTGCGGTACCTCCCCGCTACGACTTGATTAACCGTATTATCACGCTGGGCATGGACCGGGGTTGGCGCAACGCGGCGGCACGTGCATGCCTTGTTTCCCAACCGAAGCGGATTCTGGATCTCGCTTGTGGTACTGGTGATCTTATTGTCACTATCGCCGGAATGACACAAGACAAGCTTGAGCTTGTGGGACTTGACTATAGCGAACCGATGCTGGAGATCGCACGTTCAAAGGCAAAACAGCTCACAGAAAGCAAAATAACCTTCATTTACGGAGATGCCTCCAACCTTCCTTTTNNCTGACGGTTATTTCGATTGCACCGGCGTCTCATTCGCCTTCCGCAATCTGACGTATCGGAACCCACTGACCCCGCGTGTGCTGACCGAGGTACTCAGAGTATTGAGGCCCGGAGGCAGATTCGTCATCGTGGAAAGCAGCCAGCCGGAATCAGCGATAATCCGATACTTTTTCCGAATCTATCTACGCTTTTTTGTCTACCCAATGGGACGATTGCTCTCCGATAATAAGGGAGCATATCATTACCTTGCCGAATCCGCTGCCCGCTTTTATACACCGGACCAGGTCAGGGATTTGCTCATCACCGCCGGCTTTAGCAAGATTTCTTATCGTCCACTCTTCTTCGGAGCAGCCGGAATTCATGTTGCAATCAAATAAACGTCGGGCTAAATCTGGTTTTCGATGTAGTCTTCTCTGAGTCCATTCAGTGAAGCAAAGAACTCACGCATCATTACGCTGACAGGATACATACCTTTTTCCGTAACCTTTAACTTCCCCCCTCCGCGAATCACGCCGGAGAGCTTCAAGAACATCACCTCTAAAGGCAACATCGTATTCATATCAGCATGAAACCGTGCGCGAAACCTATCTTCGTCCACTTCCAGACCGAAGAGTTTGGTCAGCAGATAATAGCGAAGATGCTCACTGCGTGAAATTTTTCGCCAGCCAACAATCGGCAACTTATGGCTATCTATCAGCGCGGCATATTTCTCTAACGCAAAAGAATTGACGAAGAAATTCCCGTTAACTATGCTTACCGATCCCGACCCGACGCCGATATAGTCATCGGAATCAATCACATACTCATCTATCATTTTCTTGCCGCGGGAGAAGCACCAGGCTGTAGACGCGTCATAACCGGCCGCATATAATTCCTTCATAATTACATCATAAAATGCTTTTTCCCGAGAGAAGTTCACTTTATTGAAGCGGCGTTCCAGGGCATCCTTCTTGTGCGGCGATGCCATCAATGGATAAAAGGTGGCTTGATCTATTCCCATATCTTTGAACATTTTGACATCAGCTTCGAACTGCCCTATTGACTGATTCGGGAAATTGAAAACGAAATCGGCATTAACAGTATCGAATTTCCCCTGCGCCATCATCAATCTTTGTTTCGCTTCTTTCCCGCTGATAAACAGTCTGCCCATAGTTTTAAGCGTATCGTCATTAAAGCTTTGAATTCCTATCGAGAGACGATTGATCCCCGCGGCTTGAAGCAATTCGATGGTTTTCGTTGTGATCTCGCGTGGAGTGGTCTCCAGAGAGATACGCTTCACATCAAAGTTTCGCTTTAGATAATCGATCAAGCCGGCAAGTTCATCCATGAGAATAGTCGGCGTGCCGCCGCCAAAGTAAAATTCTGAGAACTTGAACCCGCGCTGAATATAGAGATCGATCTCTTTCCTCAAAGAAACAAAGTACGCTCTGGCCCTGTCTTCCTTGAATAAATATCTATTGAAACAGCAAAAGGGACACAGGCTACGACAAAAGGGAATATGAATATAAAGAGAAACGTTATCATTCAGACCCGATGCTGTAACAACTGCATCGTCAATTTCAGGTCGTAGTTTCAGAAACTTTCTGCCCTCGGACCGGGTTATATATCCCACCAGTTCTGGAATCATCTGGATGCTGTTTTCCCTTTGTAACATTTTATAGATTGTTTTAAATAAGGTCAGTCGGAGTTAGTATAGCAAACGAAGGATACCGGGGTCATTGTTTAAATATGGACAAACGGTATCCTGATTACTATAATGTATCCAAAGGTAAGAGCTGAGTTCAGTATGCAAAATCAATATGCGCATGTAAATAATAATGCTGGACATGGACTTCGTTATGTCCTGATCTGCATTATCTCGGCTCTTTTATTAAATTTTCTGCCGGCATCGCCAGCGCAGGCATCGGTTGTCATTGTTACTCCTTCGCTGCTGACTGAGGGACAGGTAAGCAAAAGCTACTATACGGCTCTAACGGCAACGTCAACACCTTCATCTCCTTCGTTTACCTGGAGCAGCGGTACATTGCCCCCGGGTCTGACTCTGTCCTCCACTTCAGGCGTTATCACCGGCGCCCCGACAGTTGCCGGTACCTTTTATTTTTTCGTTACGGTCACCAATGCCGCGTCAGACACGCACTCGAAAGAATTTACTATTGTCGTTAAACCACCGCCGTTAACGGTACTGACAACAACTTTATCAACGGCAACAGAAGGGAAATCCTATAGTGCAGTAATGACGGCCAGCGGTGGAACAGCACCATACACATGGATTATTACCAGCGGTACACTGCCTTCCGGGCTTACGCTGTTAGGCACTTCGGGATATATCACAGGCACGCCGGCCAAAGGCACACTCGGCTCTTATAGCTTCACAGTCAATGTCACGGACAGTTCTTCAACGCCTCTTACCGGACAGGGAAGTCTCTACCTCACTGTCGAGAGAGGTGGTTTCAAGGTCACTGTTTCTATTGGCTCCGGGCTGAAAGCCGGTGAAACAAAGGTGCGCTCAGGTAATACCCTTGTAGCCACACTGAGAGGTGGAGGCTCGACAATACTCAGTTTCGATCTTGGGTCAAGCCCGCAAATCAGTGTTGACTCTGTAGTTCAACATCCGAGCGATACGGGAGTCAGATTTAAAGCTGAATCGGACAAGATTACCGTTATCGAATTAACAACAGACATAACCTTCCCCTATTATGCCGAGTATGCTATCGAACTGAAAACCGACCCAGCTACGATCGCCCAACAAACAGGATCCGGCTGGTATAAGGAAGGATACATACTGAGAAATACCGCACAGAGTGAAATTGCCGACCAGAGCAATCCCGGCATGCAATATCGTTTCACAAGCTGGAAACTGCCTACCGGGGAGACCGTCTCTAATAGAGACCTCGCTCTGACTGTCAATGCTGCCGGTACTTGTACAGCTAACTACGACACCTATTATAAGCTCATGTTGTCATCTCCTTATGGCGAGACAAGTATCAGCAACTGGTATAAAGCTGGCAGCACAGCTGAATGGAGCATAAAGGGATCACAGGTCAGCATGCCCGGCTTTTTTGGTATCTTCGGCGGCAAACTGTATGCCGTTAATCCGACCGGAAGCATAGTGATGGATGCCCCAAAGACAATGACTGTGAACTGGGAACCGGATTATACATTGCCGTTTATTCTTATCCCGCTGGCGCTGCTCATCCTTGTTTTTGGCTGTTATGGCATTTATCTTCTGCTTCACGGGCCACGAACCAAGCCGCAATATCAGGGGCCGCAGCCACCACCCCCACAATGGGCACGTCCTGTACCTCCCCCGCTGCAACCATCTATGCCTCCGCCGTGGTATCGTCCCATACCACCTCCTCCGCAGACCACAGTGGTAATGATAGGTGGAGACAATAATAAGCCAAAGCTTGGACCACCGACAACCAAGGAACAGCTCATGGAAAAATTTGGCGAGCTTCTGGAGAAATATGGGGACGAGTTGAAAGGCTCCACTCCGTCTCAGGGCTTACCTAAAATCGGAATAGCGCCGGGGAGTCCGAAACCGGCGGCGCCGGAATTATCCTCGCCGATCGTAGAAGAGGCACAGAGCAATCCGGATGAGAATAGCACGTTATGCAATTTCAAGTCGAAGAGATTGTTGAGGCCTGTTGCTACAAAGTGGAAAAAAGTGGCAACCAAAGATACGCTTCTTGAATCGGGAGGGAAAGAGGACGGAGACGGCATCGGTGGAACTCTCGTGGTCTGGTCACGGGATATCTATCAGGAGTGGGAGATAGTAACCTGCGAGTTGCCCCGCGGTCATGATGAATCGCACGACAGGAGCACGATTGAGACAGTATACAGCCTTCTTAACGGTATTACAGAGGTGAAGGTTTACAAGCCCGAGCAGGAGCTGATGCCGCCTAAACCTCACTATACTGACAGCATGCCACAAATAGAGGTGGAATCTTACGAAATCGTTACTTCCGACAAGCTGCCACCGGCAACCACCCCATAGAAAAATATTCGATTAAAGACGCTAACAAATGCAACAGCTATAGTCCAATACCGGTCACCTGATATTTGAAAGCATAACCAGCTTTGATCGCTTCACTTTCTATCAGGGTTCTTATTTTGGAGTAATCATAGGTATAGCTATACTGTTTGCCAAAAAGATCAGACTGTTCTTTAATGTTGCCTTCCCTGCCTCCCGCACCAGTTTTATATGTCTCCGTCTTAAATCCGAAGCCGGGACCGAAATCACTATCGCCTGAGGAAAGCCCGGAGCCGCTTTCTTTTAACATCTCGGTAAAACGAAGCTCTTTTTTCACTTCATCCAGTCGGAATTTCGCTTCATACGTGAGTTTCTTCTTTGCAAACATACCTTTTCTTTCGGCGATAGTAAACTCAATTGAAAAAAGCCCCTTTTTCTCTTTCAGTTCCGCGGGAATTTCCTTAGCAATCCTTTTAATTTCGTCAATAAGCATATCGCTGTATATCCTCCTCCCTGTGCGCTTACTGTAGAGAATAATCTATCACTCCGTAAAAGGAAAGTATTGATAATAATGCGGTACAATAAAGAGCTATGCCAAAACAGCGCCTCGATGATCTTCTCGTCTCCCGCAACCTGATTGAAAACAAGAGCAAGGCACGCGCACTCATCATGACCGGCGATGTGCGGGTAAACGGACTGGCAATCACCAAACCGGGCACGATTGTCCCGGACAGTAGCACTATTGAGATACATAAGAAGCCGCCATACGTCAGCCGCGGCGGTATCAAATTGGCGCAGGCATTGGATTCATTCAAGATAGACGTCACCTCATGCATTGCGCTGGATGTCGGCGCTTCCACCGGCGGATTCACAGATTGTCTTCTTCAACGCGGAGCGCAGCGGGTTTATGCCGTCGATGTCGGGTACGGTCAGATCGATTACAAACTGAGGCAGGACACAAGAGTCGTCGTCATGGACAAGACAAACGCGCATCACCCGTTCAGGCTGCCGGAGAAGGTTGATATCGCTACAATGGACGTATCATTCATCTCGGTCACCAAAGTCATCCCTAACGTTATCCCGCATCTGAACGAAAATGGGCAGATCATCGCACTCATCAAGCCGCAATTCGAGGCCGAAAGAGAAGATGTGGGCAAGGGCGGTATTATCACTGATCCGCTGATCCACGCCCGCGTTCTGGGAAAGGTTATCCTCTGGGCAATAGAGCAAAAACTCAGAATACGAAATCTGACTGCATCACCCATAACCGGTGCCGAAGGCAATAGAGAATTTCTACTACATCTGCAGCTACAGACAAATATAATCGAATCAGGATAGTACGTGAAACAACGTGAAATTTGGTTGAAATCGGACGGGCTTGTGACTTAACTGCAGCACTGAACTTTTTATCCGGGATCAATGAGACACCCACTCCCGATATCTATCTTATCGGCTTCAGCGGTGGCGCTGCCGCCAGCGTTTATGCTGCTGCACACGACCCGATAGTATCATCAGTCATCTGTTGCGCCTGCCCTTCCCGATTTGAGTTTTTGACAAATGGTGAAATAGAATTTCACACTTATTTACCGAAACGTGCAGCTATCAGGTCGCCCATTTCCCTGGTTCCGACCTTCTTTTTCCCATCAGCCATGATATCGTAAGTACGATGCCC
>DIKB01000136.1 GCA_002421445.1 Dehalococcoidia bacterium UBA5629
TCACTTCGATTTTTCACGTAGATTCGGTTGATTGATTCGTTGAGGTAGTACATCGCTGTCTTTGAATGGCAAGGCGTATATATTTGCGTTGGATACCGGTATCTCACTGTTCGCTGGTACAGGTTGAGCTATCACCATTTGTGTTGCTGTAGTTTGTGAGGGATTCCGCTGTGCATTGGTTATAGTCTTCGGATTATCTTGTGAATGTGGAACCGATAATATTTTCACCTTCTCGGTTACAACCACTATTACCTGTTGACCGATCAGAGCTGATTCACCGGCGTTCAGTCGCAGCGCTTTTTTCTCGGCAAGAACAATACCTATTCTGGTGAAATCGGCGCGATAACCATCTTTCACTGCGACAAGCACATATTTCCCCGTTTCTATAAATGGATAGTCTAATTGTCCATTTTCCTTTGTAGTGCCAAGAAGTATACCTTTCTCTCGTGCTAGCGCCGCATACTTTTCTGCGGCTGCTTTTTCATTTCCGTTAGCCTGCTTCAGAATATCATTAATCGGATCATAATCTTTCACTTTAATAGAATAAATGCTTGCACCTGCCACAGGAGAAAACCGTACGATAGATGACGGCTGTGCGTTCGATGATGGCGTTGGTGCCTGTATTATTGGCGCTGTGCCAGTTCGTAAATAGCCCTTTTCTGCTACAGTCATGGTAACTGTTTTTCCTGATTCGGCAATATTTGGCGCTTCGATACGCAACGCCTTCTGTCCGGCGATAACGATATTGATTCTGGTAAATCCCGGCACATAGCTATCTTTAACGGCTATAAGAACGTAACGATCTACGTCATTAAATGTATGATATAGCTGACCTTTACCCTCGGTTGTGCCGATGAAGAAGCCCTTTTCTTTTACCATGGCGGTGTAATTGTCCGTTATTTGATTGTTCTTGTCGTGTGCTTGCGCAACAATGCCTGCCGCCAGTGTTGTTTTAATTGCATACACGCTGGCATCAGCCACAGGAATTTGTCTGATCGACAAAATCTGTGCTGTAGTTGCTTTCGGACTATCATCTCCCCGTTTCTGGCTGATAACCTTCGGTATAGTAGTAACAGGCTTAAATATAGGCAGTTCGGTGACCATAATGGATATTTGCTGCCCGTCTTCGGCAATGTTCGGGGCATTTATTTGAAGATTCTTTTTTAAGGCGAGCACAACGTTGATTCTGGTAAAACCGGGAGTGAAACCGTTCTTGATAGCGATGAGTACGTAGTTCTGTGGAGCCGTTAATGTACAGGTAAGTTGGCCGTTGGCATCGGTATTGCCGAGGAATGCGCCGATTTTTTTGGCTATATCGGCGTAGTTATTCATTAGTATTGTTGCATTGCCGGTGCTATTATCGGTCAATGATTGGTTCAGTTCGGTTGCTTTCACCGCGTAGATGGCGACATTTGGTTCGGTGTTTCGCGTGTATTTCTCAATTGTTTGTAGTGTAAATGACTGGTTCACCTCGATAATCTGAGGCGCACGTATTCCAAGTGCCTGCGCATAGATTTTTTGAGAGTTGGAATCTGCCAGTGCAGTGCCCGGTAGCGCTGCTGTCAACATGCTCGAAATGATTAAATAGGCGAATAGTTTTCTCCAGTGCATTATGGTGACCTCCTTTAGATATGCTCATCTGACATACTAAACGAAGATTACAGTGAAAAGGTTTAGTCTTCGGTCAACAACCTTTTATGCTTGCTGTATAATAAAGAGCATTGTATTGTGTTTGTGTCGAGGGCACTTCGTATGACCGATGAGATAAAAAAAGCTGAGACGATATCTCCTGAAAAGGCAAAGCCTGCGCCAAACAAAGGCAACGTTACCTGGATAATGCTATCGATTGTCTTTGGAATCATTGGTGGCGGGATTGCATGGCTGGCATTGCGGAAGCGATCTGCTTCCGCAGCGTTGACCTGTTTTCTGATTGGCACAGGAGTTACAGCCTTAACGGGAGCCGGTATTTTCCTTGTATTGTTTATGGTCGACCGCCCTGATAATCCCAGATATACATTTGACCAGGTGCTGTCCGCGGCTGTGCAGATGAGTCCCGAATGTAACTCTGTTCATACCTGAGGATGTGATACTCCTTCGGCGGAGGAGAAACCTGAGTTTAACATCGCATACGCAGGAAAGGGCAGGTGGCTGGTCGTGAAGACCTGCTCAGTCAATCCTGCATGGGACGGCGCATGGTATTTTATTGAAGAAAATGGTGAATTTGTGTGGGATCAGGACTACTTTGACAATCAGAATTCATCAGTCCAGAAGAATTAACGCAATGATGGGCAGGAGGCAATACGATGGTGTCGAAATCGAAAAAATCATGGCGTGAGAAGCTTAACAATGACCATGGCTTGCCGAAAGTTGAAATTATCAACGGCAAAATGAGCAGGCGATGGGGTACCGGGACGGTGGTAATTCCCGCACCGAGGGAGGTGGATGAAATTATGAGGAAAGTGCCTAAAGGGAAGTTGATTACCATTAATGATATCCGTGCCATCCTTGCCAGGAGGCATGGTGCTACGATCGGCTGCCCGATAACGACAGGTATCTTTGCCTGGGTGGCTGCGCATGCGGCGATGGAGGCGTTAGCCGAAGGTGAGAAGGATATCACACCCTACTGGCGAACGTTGAAAACCGGCGGCTATTTGAATGAGAAATACCCGGGTGGTGTTGAAGATCAGGCAAAGAAGCTGCAGGAAGAAGGGCATAATATTGAGCCTGGTAAAGGAAAAAAACCGCCAAAGGTAAAGGACTTTGAACTCCGCCTGATTACGTCTATAGATAAATAATATCGGAGAGGTTCATAATGAAAATTGGTGTTTGTGGTATCGCTACGGCGGGCATTGGGCACAGATTGACCGGAACAGCGTGGTGCTCAGATAGCGGTCGCCGCGGTCCGGCAGTATCACGACGATAATTCCTTTGCTCATCCTCTTTGCTATACGTAACGCTCCGGCTACCGCTGCTCCGCTGGATATTCCGAGAAACAGGCCTTCTCTGGTGGCGAGGGTGCGGGTCACCTCGAATGCATCGTTATCTTCCACCACTATTTTCTCATCGAACCAATCCTATCGATAAATCTTCGGAACTTATGGATTCAGTCAAATTTTTCAGTCCCTGAATGCTGTGTCCCATGGTCGGCTCAACGCCGATCACCGTGACCTCCGGTTTTTTATCCTTGAGATATTTCCCTGTGCCCATGAGTGTCCCGGTCGTTCCCATGCCGGCAACAAAGACATTCACCTCTCCGTGTGTCTGTTGCAGTATCTCGGGGCCTGTTGTTTCATAATGTGACAGAACATTGCTCTCGTTTGCAAATTGATTGGGCATGTAGTAATGTTCCGGTTCTTCATTGACGAATTTGTGTGCTCTGCGGATAGCGCCATCCGTGCTCTCCTGTGCGGGAGTAAGCACTACCTCTGCACCGAGTGCACTGAGGACGTCTTGTCGTTCACGGCTGACGCATTCCGGCATAAACAATTTGACTTTGTATCCTTTGGCCGCACCGATCATTGCCAGTGAGATGCCGGTATTGCCTGATGTCGGTTCCACGATGGTTTTCTCCCTTGTAAGCTCGCCGGATTCTTCAGCATTCTTGATCATGTAGTAAGCCGGTCGATCCTTTGCTGAGCCGCCGGGGTTGGATCCTTCGAGTTTTCCGAGGATGGTCACTTTCGGATTACCGTTGAGATTTTTAATTCTACAAGAGGGGTATTTCCGATTGCATGGAATAGACTATTTGTTCCATTTGAGATGGTTATTTGCTCTTTCTTTGTGGTCGTCATTTGATTATATCATGCGAAATTATAATCCTGTTGTCAATTTTTTGAGTGGCAGTAACTTGCCGAGATAGCGGTTGACAGGTGAACGGACTGGGTTCATAATTAAGAACGTAACCTCATAATTTCGAATTAGTGACAAAAAAATGAAATCATCAAGTCGTCTTCTTATTGTTTTTGGCATTGCCATCGGGGCAATGGTGCTGATTGCTATCATACTTGTCATGGCTCTGTCCGGGGAGAAATCAGTTTCGTTGTTGCCCGAAGGTACACCTGAGGGCACCGTCCAGAGGTTTTTTATCGCGTTACAGGATGAGGATTATATAAAGGCATATACTTATATCACGCCCCCGGCCAACGATAAAATGTCCTATGATGCGTGGAGAAGTTCGTATTATCGCTCATCTGAAAAAAGTGTATGGAAGGTGACGATTGGAAAATCGAAGATAACCGGCGATGAGGCAACTGTTGATGTGGTTATCGATGTTTTTCGCCCGCAGGGGCCTTTCTCTGAGCCTGTCAATACAAACCGGATGAATTTCTCCCTGAAGAAAGCCGGATCAAGCTGGACTATAACCTCTCCTGTTGATCTATGGTGGCTTTATTGACGATGGTATAAATGAGTACAAGTAAACGGGTTTTCTTTTATATAGTCTCGCTTGTCGGATTGGGCATATTTGCCGGCGGCATCGGCAATCTGTTGCGATTGTTTTTTGATGTCGTGGTTAAATCCGATCTATCCAAGATCGGTGGTGCTGCATTTACCCGCGATCAGCTCAGCTTCGGCATCGCAATGCTGGTTATCGGTGGACTATTGTGGTTCTTCTTCTGGCGAAACATTCAAAAGCATGTCGCGGATAATTCTGCCGAAATTGCTTCTGTTGCCCGTAAATTTTATATCGATATAATTTTGCTGGCATCAGCGTTGACTGCTCTGATATCCGCCTTAATTTTTTTGCAATGGCTGCTTGCCGGTATGCCTCTAATCTCATTTTCCTCGGGTGGCACTGCTGCGATGATCGTGGCAGCAGGTATCTGGTACTATCACTGGAAGATTGAAGCAAAAGAAGGACAACCTTCATCTTCGGCAAAAACTCTTCGGCGATGGTATGTCTATATTATGTGCGCATGGGGTCTTAGCTGGTTTTCATTCGGGCTGGTGCAGATGGTGAATACGACGGTTCTGTATCTGCCAGTATGGGGAAGCACAGTAACCTCAGGATCATTCTGGAATGGCAATGTGCAGGCAAGTATCGCATCAATTCTCATCGGAGGACTGGCATGGGTATTTCACTGGTTTCGTGCGGCAAAGGATGATTTCGGTTCTGTTCTGCGAAATGTCTATCTTTATCTGCTCACTGTATTCGGTGGGGCGTTAGCCGGGCTGATAGCCCTGACGGCGTTTACATATCAAATACTGCGTTTCTTCATCAGCGGTCCGGCTGCTGCCGATGCACGTTATTTCCAATTTCTGGGATGGACGGTTCCGACCATAGTTGTTGCCGGTGCTATCTGGGCTTATCACCAGCAAAAGGCGCAAGAGGAAGCATCGCGCGGGGATATGCAGTATTTTTCAGCGCGCAGAGTTCTTCTCTATCTTATGGCCTTCATCGGCCTGGGGACGCTGGTTGCGGGATTGATGATGCTTCTGGGGATACTTCTTGATGTCTGGATCAACGCTGCAAATAGCGGGACTGTTATTATTGCGGCGGGTTGGTGGCATAATCAGCTTGCGTTGAGCCTGGCAATGCTTATTGTTGCTGTGCCGGTATGGTATTACTATTGGAACCAGGTTATTCGTGTAGTTGAGAGCGGAGGCATCGAGGAATGGAGATCGCGTTCACGGCGTATTTTTCTCTATGTAATTCTTGGTGTCACGATCATTGCCCTAACTGCGGCAATGGTCAATATCATTTATCAATTATTGAATGGTATGCTGCAGGGCAGTTTTGATGTCGTCGTCCTTCGTAATATCAAATGGAGTCTGCAGACATTGGTGGTGACGGCTCCGGTGCTCATATATCATCTATATGTGTTACGGCAGGATCAACAGCGTGGTGCTGAGACGGTTGTCCAGCAAAAAAACGTTACCGTACTGGCAGGCGAACAATCTGCTAATTCGATTATCCGTCTGGAGAAAGAGCTTGGATATTCTGTACGCAGGCTGGTCGTCTCTTCTACGCCCGGAATGCATCTGTTGGCTGACCTGTCAGAAGAGGATATCGCAAAACTATCGAATGCTATTCGTCAAGCGTCCACAAAAAAAGTCATGGTTGTTGCTATCGCAGAGAAGCTGTTGGTTTTGCCGTACGAAGAAAAATAGATACAGCTTGTCAGGATAGTATCTCCGTGAGAATTCTATTGGACAAGAGCATAGTTCTTTATGGTAATAGTTGACATAATAGTTTCCATTGGTTTAATTTTCAGCTTCATCGGCGGACTAAGAAACGGCGCTGTGAAAGAGTTTTTTGGGCTGGCGGGGATGATTATCGCTATTCCTGTTACCGGCGCTACGTACGGTATGGTGGTTGCTGTATTATCTTTCATCCCTGCCACGAATTGGCAGAATTTCGTGGGTTTCCTTATCGCGTTTACGCTTGTGAGTATAGCCCTGATTTTGTTATTTATGATACCCCGCATGGCTCTTGGAGGGATTTGGAAGGGTGGAATCCTCTCCGCCATCATCGGTGGTGTATTCAATGTGATCAACGCTGCCATCGGTCTGGTGATTTTTTGCTTTCTGGTGCTGACGTATCCGGTTCTGCCGTTTCTCATCGATGTCATCACAGGTTCAAGTATGCTTACCTGGTTGATTACAAACCTGCACTTTGTACAGTTACTGATGCCTGCGGCTTTTCAACAGCTGCTTCGTAGTTACTAAGCTAAATTCCGTTGTAAAGTTTTCCTGCTTTTTGTGCATATTAGCTTTAATAGGGTGAAATGACGGACGAAATTTAGTGCTCCCCGTAATAAAAACGGAAGCTAAAATAAAAATTAAACAGCCTTTTTAAGAAAGGGAGGTGATTTATGACTGGAGGAGTAAAGGCATCTGCTTCGGGGCAAGCAGATGCTACCTACCGCTGGGTTATTCTTGCTATTCTATTTTGGTCACAAGTCTTCTTATCCATGGGGGCATATGCCTGGGGAATATTAGGTATGTATCTCCGCCCTGCGTTGGGGATCAGCCATACTCAAGTGGGTATGTTAAACTCAGTTTTTTATCTTAGTTCAGTGATTATAGCCATTCCCGCAGGGATTATGGTTGATAAAATGGGTGCTCGCAAATGGCTCATTATCTGTCTCCTTTTGATGGCGATTCCCTTTGTAGCTAT
>DIKB01000152.1 GCA_002421445.1 Dehalococcoidia bacterium UBA5629
GGGCGATGGCGATCCGCTGGCGCTGTCCTCCGGAGAGCCCCACGCCGTGTTCACCCACCCTGGTATCGTAGCCCTCCGGCATCTCGCAGATAAACTCGTGCGCCCCGGCCAGTTTGGCCACCTGAATAATGGTTTCTATCGGCAGGGCAGGGTTGGACAGGGCGATGTTGTCCCGGATGGAGCGGTTAAAAAGAGTATTTTCCTGCAATACTACTCCGATCTGGTGGCGTAGCGAAGCAGTATCGATAATGGCGATATCCTGGCCGTCGATAAGAACCCGACCCCGGTCAGGAACATAGAGGCGCTGCACCAGCTTGGTCAGGGTGCTCTTGCCGGAACCCGATCGACCTACGATGCCGATCACCTCTCCGGGTGCGATTTTTAGATTGACATCCCGGATGACATCGGGCGCATCGGGGCGATAACGGAAGGTGATCTTATCGAATTCAATGGCACCGTTCAGCCGGGGCAGACTCGTCTTCTGGCCGACAATCTCGGTGCGGGCATTCAAAATATCTCCCAGGCGGCTCATGGAAATCCCGACCTGCTGAAAGTCGTTCCAGAGTTGCGCCAGGCGGAGGATCGGCGAGGAAACCTGCCCTGCAAGCATATTGAAAGCGATCAGCTGCCCTACGGTCATCTTGCCTTCGACGACCTGGGTGGCCCCCATCCACATGATCGCCGCTGTCACGAGTTTGCTGATCAGATTCACACCCCCTCCGGCCAACATACCCGCATTGGTAACGGATAGTCCCGAAGTGACATAGGATGCCAATTGCTGCTCCCATTTCTGGACCCATCGGGGTTCGACTGCCAGGGCCTTGACCGTATCGATCCCGCTGATCGTTTCCACGAGAAAGGACTGATTCTCGGCACCCCGGTTGAATTTGTCATTCAGTCGCGCCCGGATGATTGGGGTAAAGATAAGCGATAAGAGAGCGTACAAGGGAAGCGAAATAACGACGATCAGGGTGAGCCACGCGCTATACCAGAGCATAACCCCGAGAAAAACGAAGGAGAAGAGAAGATCCATGACAAGGGTCATAGCGTTGCCGGTGAGAAAGGAGCGGATGTTTTCGAGCTCGCGGATGCGGGCGACCGAATCCCCTACCCTTCTCGCCTCGAAATACGCAAGGGGCAAGGCGAGGAGGTGCCGAAAGAGGCGTGCACCCAATTCGACATCGATCTTGCTGCTCGTGTGCGCGAAGACGTACGTGCGGATGCCGGTCAGGACGGAGCTGAAGAGTGTGGCGCAGATGAGTCCGATCGCAATGACGTTCAGGGTCTTCATTGCATGATTGACCAGGACCTTGTCCATGACGACCTGAAAAAAGAGTGGGGTAGTCAGACCGATGATTTGTAAAACAAAGGAAATCAGCAGCACCTCTCCGAGGAGTTTGCGGTACTTGACTACCGCCGGGATGAACCAGGAAAAGTCAAAACGGGCGATCTCCCCGGCGAAGCTCGCCTTGGAGGTAAGAAAGATCAACTGCCCGGACCAGAGATCCATGAAGGCGTTCAGATCTAGCACGGTAGGACGTTCCCCCGGCAGCTTGATCAGCACCCTGGGTGAAGACTGTCCGGAAGCATCCCCCTGCGGAGAGGCAGCCGTTCCCGCATCGTACCGAGCGAGGATGAAAAAGCCCCCGTTTTTATCCAGGGCAATGGCGGGCAGAGGCGCCCGGTCCAGCCTTTCCGGCAACTGATTCACGAGTCGCGCCTTCATTCCCAGCGACTTCGCTGCCAGCAAGAGTTTTTCGACCGTAAAGGCTTCGGAGCCATACTCATGTCGCAGCTTCGCCTCATCCACCGCGATCCCGTGCAGCCCGGCTATGACCAAGAGAGAATCTAGACCAGAATCCATCACTTCCTCAATTAGCGACAATGCCGCAGTAACAAGAAACCGGTAACGGGTGACGAGTAGATTAGCCTGTCACTCGTCCCCCGTTGACCTTCACTATTCACATTTACTATTTACTGTTCACTGCTTTAAGAATGCCAGGCACTTGAAACCATTGCCATCAAATCCGGGCTCGCCTTCACGTCATTAACGCTTGAGAACGCCAGATTGTGAGCCGTAGCGAAGGTCGCCATGTTTTGAATCAGCTGGTTGATGTCCGTGGCAGTCATGTAAAGCCCGTTATCGAGCTGGACCTTTTCGATGCCGTAGTTCGTTGAGGTCTGGCTTGTAACCGTGATATTATCCGTGCTGCCATATGCAATTGACAGATCGGATGTCCCCTGGAAGATGGCGATGCTCTCTTTCAGAACATCGCTCTGGAACCGAATGATATCCTGCGTTGACGAATCAGCTCCGCTGTCGGTGACAACATCGGTTCCCCCTCCATTCGAGAAAACGTAGGTGTCGTTGCCTGCACCGCCGTTCAGGGTGTTGTTGCCGCTGTTGCCGGTGATGTTATTGTCGAGTGCGTTGCCTGTTCCGTTGATGGAGCTAGTTTCCGTTAAGGTCAGATTTTCGACATTGCTCCCTAGAGTATGAGTAATTGAGCTTAGAACCGTATCTGTCCCTGAATTGGCACTTTCCGTTACGGTATCGCCGGTGCTATCAACATAGTATACATCGTTTCCGGCGCCACCCACCATCGCATCATTGCCTGCGCCGCCGTTGAGCGTGTCATTGCCGGCATTGCCGGTCAGGGTGTTGGCGGCGCTATTGCCGATAATGGTGTTGTCAAGCGCATTGCCGGTTCCATTGATCGCACTGGTACCGGTCAGGGTCAGGTTCTCAACGTTATTGCCCAATGTATACGTTATCGAACTCCTAGCGAGGTCGGTCCCTTCATTAGCATTTTCGGTAACAACGTCGCCGGTTGCTTGTACAATATAAGTATCGTTTCCAGCGCCACCCACCATCGTATCGCTACCGGAGCCGCCATCAAGGGTGTCATTCCCCGCGGCGCCCGTCAGGGTATTGTTCGCGCTATTGCCGGTAAGGTAATTATCCAGGGCATTTCCTGTTCCATTTATCCTTGACGAACCTGTAAGTGTCAGCTTTTCCACATTATTGCCTAATGTATATGTAATCGAGCTTTGGACTGTATCTGATCCCTCATCGGCAATCTCTGTAATTATATCGCCCGTATTATCAACAATATAAAGATCGTCGCCCATGCCGCCTGATAAGCTGTCAGCGCCCGTTCCGCCGTTTAATGTGTCATTGCCAGCACCACCTGTAAGCGAATTTGAGGCGCTATTTCCAACCAAGTTATTCCATAGTTCATTGCCTGTGCCACTGATAGCGCTCGTACCTGTCAGAGTCAGATCTTCTACACCATAGGGAAGCGTATAAGTCACTGAACTTTGGATTATGTCCCTTTGACCCACTTCGCTATTTTCCCCCTCGATAACAATATCGCCGATGTTATCTACAATATACGTATCGCTTCCGTATCCGCCAGACATTGTATCGGCCCCTGCGCCGCCATTGATGATATTATTGTAATTCTCATAATGGGGTGTGTCGGGCACGAATGCGATGTAATTGTTCTGCGCATTCCCCATACCATTGAGCGCGCCACCCCCGACTAGATACAGATTTTCAATATTGCCTGAAAGGCTGTAACTCACCGTACTGTAAACTGTGTCGGTCCCTTCATTTGCATTTTCCGTAATGGCGACGTCCGTTTGATACACATAATAGGTGTCGTCACCCGCGCCACCGATAAATGTATCCGCGCCGCCATTGCCATAGAAGACATCATTACCTGCGCCACCTGTCAGGTTATTTATTGCGCTGTTTCCGTAAAGCAAGTTATCCAAAGCATTTCCTGTTCCGTTTATTTTTGATGTTCCAGTCAAAAATAAGTTTTCAATGTTGCTGCCCAGTGTATATGTGACAGAACTTTGGACGGTATCGGAACCTTCATTGAGATTCTCGGTCACAATGTCACCGGTATTATCGATGATGTAAGTATCATTACCCTGACCGCCACACATGTTATCTGCACCGGTTCCGCCATTCAGTGTGTCATTGCCGGCACCGCCGGTCAGCATATTTACAGCGCTGTTTCCCAGCAGACTGTTTTCCAAATCGTTACCCGAGCCATTGATGGCGCTGCTCCCTGTCAGCGTAAGATCGTCTACGCCATCGGGAAGCACATAGGTTACCGAACTGAGTATTGTATCCGGCGTGTGCCCTTCACCCTGAAAAACACCGTCTTCATCAATAACAACGTCACCCACGTTATCAACGACATATGTATCGACGCCATATCCATGCATGGTGTCTGCGCCGGCGCCCCCATTGAGTGTGTCGTAATATCCGTTTCCGACCAGAACATTGTTTAACGCATTACCCGTCGCAGTAAGACTCATGCCATTGCCGATAAGTGAAACATTATCAATGTTATTGCCGAGCGTATAACTGATTGCGCTCTGAACTGTATCCGTACCTTCGTTCGCATTTTCACTGATGACGTCGGCTGCATTATCCACAACATAGGTATCATCGCCAAAGCCGCCCACCATGCTGTCCGCACCGGTGCCGCCGTCAAGGGTGTCATTGCCCGCATATCCGTTCAGCGTATCATTCCCGGCGAGACCCATTAGTCTATTGTCTGCACCGGTTCCGTTCAGCAAATCGTTTCCGTCGGTACCCATCGGGACTGCATTCGATTCGATATAGGACGCATCCCATGTCGTGCCATCGGCAAATTGGATCTGCTCGACTCTGTAGTTAGTGTCGTTAAACCAGTCTGCAACGGTCATTGTATCGGTTGTGCCTGATATTGCGAGCACCAGATCATTATTCTGGCGGTTAAGTGTAATATCCGCGGGCAATACTTCGCTCTTAACAGAGATAACGTCTGCATTGCCCATATAGTCAATAACATAATCCTGACCATATCCCCTTCCGAAAATGTATGTATTGTTACCCAGATATGAAGTCCCTCCATATAAGTCTTCATAGCAATACAGTTCGTCATTGCCGGCACCGCCGTCGATCGTGTCGCTGCCGCCCATGCCGTAGATGGTATCGCTGCCGGCCATACCGATCAGTTCGTTGTCACTGATGTTGCCTGTCATGGTATTGTCCAACGCATTGCCGACAGCGCCGTGCCCATACAATTCGAGCGTTATGGCCTCGATATTGTCACTTACAACATATGGCGCCTGCGTTGCGAAGATAAAGACTTCATCATAGCCCTCGCCGGTATTTTCTATAATCACATCTCCAGAATCATCGACACAATAACGATCATTGCCAAGCCCACCGATCATCGTTGCCAGGCCGCCCTCCTCACACCACAGTCTGTCGTCGCCGGCACCGCCTATCAGTGTATCCAGACCGTCGCCTGCAACCAACCAGTCATTCCCATCGCCACCATCAAGGAGGTTATTGCCGTTTTCTCCATAGTTTGCATCATTGCTGAATATATTATCATCACCCTCATTGCCGTAAATGGTGTCATTGCCTGCACCGGCATAGATCGTATCGTTTCCGGCATAACCATAAATCGTGTTGGAAAAACTTCCGCCGATGATTGAATCGTTTGCGGCCGTGCCATAGACAATCGTTTGAATGCGACCTTCAAGTTGTGTCGGCGTGAGTAGGGTGCCATCGGCAAATGATATTTGATCGGTTTTATAGGCCGAACTGCTGAACCAGTCCCAGATCAGCAGCGAATCGGTTGAGCCGTTTATACTGATGCGCAAATCGTTATTCTCTTTTGTGACGGTCACGTCGCACAAATTAGCGCCTATCTGAATTGTATCCGTTGTCGTGGCATAATCCGCTGCATAATTCTCGATAATGTCGGAACCGTCTCCTGTTCCAAAGACATACGTATCACTCCCGCCGTCACCTTGGAGATAATCATTGCCGTCACTTCCGTACAGAGAATCGTTCCCGCTGCCGCCGACAATCGTGTCATCCCCTGCACCACCGTCTGCAAAATCGGCTGCATCATTAGCATCGCCATTGTCCAGATAGATAGCGTCATTTCCATCACCGGAATAGACCTCATCCGCTCCCGCTCCGGCCCAGATGGAATCGTTCCCCACGCCCGTGAACACGACATCATTTCCAGCCTGACTCTCTACTAGATTTCCGCCGTCTCCGGCATCGATATAGTCAGCATCTGTACCGCCCACAACCTGATCGTTGCCGATTCCGGCGTAGATCTCATTTGTGCCATTGCCGCCGAATATTGTGTTGTTGCCGTCTCCCGCATCAATATAGGCACTGCCTGCCCCCCCCTCAATGTAATCGTCACCGCTGCCTGCATAGATTTCGCTGTTCCCGTCATCGCCATATATGGTATTTGCTCCATCGCCCGCATCGATATAGTCGTCGCCTGAACCGCCATATAGAGAATCGTTCCCATCTCCCCCAATGAGCGTATCATTGCCTGCATAACCTAACAGCAAGTCGTTACCTGCTTCGCCGTCGATATAATCATCCCCCTGATCTGCAACGAGGATATTGTCCGCGTCCCCGACTAACTGATCATTTCCATCGCCACCGAATATTTGGTCCGCTCCGCCTGCACCTATAATCGTATCATCGCCCGCTTCGCCATCCAGGTAATCATTTCCGGCGAGATCGCTATAGTCGCCTTCGATGTAATCGTTATCTTCTCCGCCGAATATCTGATCGTTTCCGTCACCGCCATACAAGGTATCATTTCCGGCTTCGCCATCCAGGTAATCGTCATTTTCTCCGCCATAGATGGTATCCAGGCCATTTCCACCGAAAAGTTCATCGCGCCCACCCTGCCCCTCTATTGAATCATTACCCTCCCCACCATCGATATAATCATCACCGTGCAGCTCGATGGCCAAATTATTGTCATCTCCGATCAAGATATCATCGCCAGCTCCGCCTTCAATAAAATCATTGCCCCTATCGCCAAATACTGTGTCGTGACCATTTCCACCATAGATTTCATCATCACCGGCGAACCCATCGACGTAATCGTTTCCTGTCCCGGCATAAATCACATCGTCGCCAGCTTCATAATCTGCAAGGTATTGTACTAATGGCACATTATGAAACTCTACGCCTAAAGCTTCATTTACGGAAAATGACCATCCCCAATACGATGTCGATTGTCCAACACCCAGATAAGCGCAATCGCCAAAGATCACATCATCGGCACCTCCGCCAACCAGCAGGTCATTGCCCGGCCCGCCAAACAATCCGTCTCGTGCATTGCTGCCATAGATAAAATCATTACCTGGCCCGCCAGCAGCTAAATCACCAGTTTCCTGAAGATTTTCCGCCTCTTCTCCGGCTGTGATCAATTCGACCATCTCGCCATAATCTGCACAAAATACTTTGTCACTTCCGTAACTCCCAAATATGGCATCAACGCCCGAATTTCCCTCAAGAAGGTAGCTACCAGGCCCTGCCCAGGCCTGAACCAGATCGTTACCGCCACCGCCTTGCAACCAATCATTTCCTGCTTGTTCATAATATGTAATAACTTCATCATTGCCATTACCGCCAACGATTAAATCGTTGCCATTCGTCCCATAATACCTGCCGCGATGGTCCGTATCGTTTGGATCTTCAATGTCCAGATATATTGTATTTGTAATATCAGGATTCTCCGACACTTCGATCAGGTTGATGCCGAAATCGCCCCACTGAAAATCTTCATTTAGGATGACCTGGCTACCTGTAGGCATGTGAGTCACAACCAAGTCCGTGCCCTGCATGACGGCCCTGATTGATCCATCAGCATTTGCGTAATAGCTACCTTTGTTGTAAAGCAAATTGATTTCTTTGCCGCAAAGAATAACTTTATTGTTGCCCTGCTTGTCTTCTATCGTATCGGTCCCATCGCCGGCATTGATGATGTATGTGTCGTTGCCAACGCCGCCGATAAGTGTGTCGTTACCTGTGCTGCCGATTAGCATATCCTCACCGTCGCCACCATAGATTACGTCATTACCCGCCCCACCGTTAAGCTTGTCATTGCCTCTTTCCCCAAACATGAGATCATTATATAGACCAGCAAGGATGTTATCACTCCAGGCACCCTTTTCCAGGTAGTTGTATGACTCCAGTCCTCTGCCAACAATAACTCTGCCATCAATGGTGTTGCCCATGGCATAATTCTGAATCAGATAGTCATTGGCAATACTCACTGAGACATCAATACCATCAATACCTGAGGGAAGTGGGTAGCTGCTCTCATACGTGTATATCTTGTTGGCAACATTTGATTCTAGAACCTGATGTCTGGTGTACATCCGCATGATCTCTTTGGCATCCGCCACTGTAATATTAGCAGAATCATTGTAGAGACCGAACATAGCTGCTTCTTGATACCGACGATTGGCGATCCCTGGCAGTTTATTGCTATTAGAATTGTATCGTATCTCATACCAGGATTCGGCACGGTTACCAGCAACAATGGCATCTGCCAGTTTTGGGCCAAGCAGAGAACGTGAGCCGTCTTTTGTGTTATACGCCAAAGACTCGAGAGCTATCCTTTCTTTGGAATCCGGTATATTTGTAACCCAGTTGTCCACTTTGGCTTGATATACAGGCATAATAGCATCAAATACTGATTTCATCTGCGAATCTGACAATCCGAAAACATTTTCTTTGCCCGGAATCGTTATTAAAGGGTCGTTATATCTCCTCTGCATAACAGCATCTAAAGCCATCTGCAGATTTGCATTGGCTTGATCAAGTGCAGCACCGGTAAGATTTGCAGGGTAGGTCTTTTTTAAAATTTCGATTATTTCATTTTGATAAGCAAGTTCTTTGGCTTTGCCTGCTTCAGACAAACTTGAATCCCTAGGATTAATTCCAAGAACCTTAAACACTTCATCTCTATTTTTATCAACTTGTAAATTGAAGCCGATGCCGATTGTGGCAATGCCTTTGGAATCAATGTAAGGCCATGATTCGCTGCCTTCGACTGTTTTGATAAAAGTGAAGCGTTGAGCTGTGTAGGCATCTCTATCTGTAATCGTTTGAAATGTTAACATTGCACATCTCCTATCTCGATTTTGTTTTTTGTTTTGATTTTGATTTGTAACTATAAACGCAGATATCTGCACCCAAGTCCGTCCAGCCTGTCGTATTCATTACTGAATCAAAAACACGCACACCTCCATCCTTAAATTTTAACCAGCCACCCCAATAATCAAGATACGTTCTGCCTTTATATATAAAGATTCCCAGTTGAAATGTACGTGTAAAATTACTAAGGTGCTCATTAATAGTAGTCATATCCTCATTGAAAACTATAAGTAAATAGCCGAGTGGACGAGCAAAACTACTTTCATCCGTATCACTGCAAGTGCCCATATCATAGCGGACAACTTTATCCAGCTTGCCATTGTTATCAATGTCCACACAGGTGATGCTGAGTTTGATTTCATTACTTTTGATTTGCTCTTTCAACCTTTCCAGCCATTTCTCTTTGTTTCTATCAAAAGCTTCTTTTGCCCCTTCAGTCCGGCTGTTCCATAGATAGCGATCCATTTTCCAGATAAGTTCTCGATTTTCCCATGCGTTTAGTTCCTTCCATTCCGGTTTCTTAAAATCAGTAAATTTTGGATTAAGCTTCCTTTCGCAAACCATAGCGTGAGGCAGACTTTTAAACGAATTTAGGTTTTTGACGTACGCTCTACATACCTCTCGATCCTTGCCTTCAACCAATACATATTCGCCAGCGAAAGACAGCGGTGAAAAGAAGAGCACGAGCAAGAATAGAATATTTACATAGACCGCTAAAATCATGCCGCCCTCCTTAAGGTTATCCTTCCGTTGCTCCCATCCAGCAATTTCCATTGATTCTCCCCGTCTTCGTAAAAGTTCCCGAGCGCCAGTCGTTTCATCTCGGACCCGTTATTGAACAAAACGATCTCGCCGTCTCTGGCAGGGGGAGGGGACGCCCATGATTTCATGCGTTTCTCTCTGCCTCCAAACATAAATTCATCTCCGCAACTATCATCTCCCCTCTCTGAACCGCCCTGCTCACCGCAGATTGCGTCAATTGTAATTTCTTTCCTATCGCCGTGGCAGACATCCCCAGTTCTCTTACTGCCCAATACGCAATAACGCTTTTGGCTCGCACCCGGTGCGGCTCTTTACCAATTGCCTCAATGCAGTTTTCCGGAATTTTGAATAGATCCGATACATGTTTCCTGATGTATTCATAATCATACCCAAGGGATCTTAGCCGATATTTCCGATCCAGTTCCTCTCCCGCGTCTCTGAGTACCGACTCGACAAAACCGCTGTCGCCCAGAATCCGCTCGTCACTCTTAAAGTGCTCAGTAGAGTAGAGAGCTGGCGTAG
>DIKB01000028.1:0-601 GCA_002421445.1 Dehalococcoidia bacterium UBA5629
CTACCGAATCATCGCACCTGGGCGGCTTTTCTGCAAAAGCTCAACTTTGTGGTTGTCGATGAAGCCCATATGTATCGCGGCATATTCGGATCGCACGTTGCTCATGTCCTGCGACGATTGCGCAGAATGTGTTATGCCTACGGCGGTTCTCCGCAATTTATACTGTGCTCGGCGACGATTGCCAACCCCGGCGAGCACGCCGAAAATCTTGTCGGGCTGCCGTTTGCTGTCATTGATAAAAGCGGCGCGCCTCAGGGTAAACGATCCTTCGTCTTCTGGAACCCGCCATTCACCGATTTGGCTAAAGGAACGCGGCGGAGCCCGAATAGTGAAGCTGCATCTCTATTCACCGAGCTGGTACGGCACAGGATCCGAACGCTGGTGTTTGCCCGGACTCGTAAGCTAACTGAGCTTATCTATATTTATTCACGGGAACATCTGGGGTTGGCGCTGGCTGAAAAAATAAAACCATATCGTGCAGGCTATATTGCGGAGGATAGACGTCGTATAGAGAGGGAATTGTTCAGTGGCCACCTCTTAGGGGTTGTAGCAACGACAGCGCTGGAACTGGGCATTGATATCGGTGATCTTGATGCTACTG
>DIKB01000028.1:747-7817 GCA_002421445.1 Dehalococcoidia bacterium UBA5629
GGCTATGAAAATGCGATGATCAACATTACAAATCCTAACATCCTTGGTCCTCATCTACTCTGTGCTGCCTGGGAGAAACCGCTGACGATACAGGATGGTGAGTTCTTCGGGGCTGCTTATGCCGATATGGTGCAACATTTAAATGCAATCGGCAAATTGAATAACAGGCTTGGCAAATGGTATCTTTCGCCATTGATTGCCCATCCATCACAGGGAGTCAATATCCGTTCTGCTTCTGATACCGACTATGTCATTATTGATGCCGCGCATAACTATGAGGTGCTGGAAACAATCGAATCAGGCGTTGCCTTTTCGCAAATCCATCCCGGAGCTGTGTATCTGCATCAGGGTGAACCATTCGTTATCACTTCCCTCGATATCGAGAAACGGGTGGCATTGGCCTCACCGTCCGATCTCCCCTTCTATACACAATCGAAAGAGCTGACCGATGCCAGAATACGGAAAGTACATCGGCAAAAAGAGGTCAATACGGTTTCAGTTCACTTCGGCGATGTTGAGGTAACGACTGAAGTGGTCGGATTTAAGAGAAAAAAACAGTTCACCGATGAAGTTATCAATGAAGAATTACTGGAGTTGCCGCCGCAGCATTTCTTCACGCAGGGCTTGTGGTTCGATATACCTCAGGCGGTTGTGGACAGGATTGCCGGAGAAAAATTGGATTTTGCCGGGAGCTTGCATGCCGCCGAGCATGCGGCGATCGGTATGCTGCCGTCATTTGCATTATGCGATCGTAACGATATCGGCGGCGTGTCCACCCCCTTTCATCCCGATACAGGCAAGCCGCAGATATTTATCTACGATGCTTATCCGGGCGGTATCGGCATCGCCGAACGGGGCTACGAGTTGATGCGGCCACTGTGGGCGGCGACATTGCAGGTCATTCAGGAGTGTCCTTGTGAGGATGGCTGTCCCGGATGCATACAATCACCGAAGTGCGGCAATAATAACGAGCCTCTCGATAAAAAAGGTGCGATGCTGATTCTGAGAGCGCTATCGAAATTAACCCACTCGGCCGCATCAAGCGCCTGACTGTAAAACCCGTGCTTTCTTGCGTTCTGGTTTCCCTGCGGAGCGCCTTTTCCCTGCTTTTTGTCCGGCATTTCTATTGATGGTTGCTGCGATCAACCCATACGGGATGAGTAGCGCTGCATATTCCGTTTGCCTATTCTCAAATGCACGTTGCAAAACCGACATAGTAGAACACCTGTTATTAGTACATTTGTGTTATTTTAGGTAGGTAAAGTAAGCTATGGCAATGACATTTTGGTGGGGAGGGGGGATAAGAGTAATGCTAGCCTTATCAGCAATAAAATTAATCGTATAAGATTATGTTGACGAATATTGTAGAATGCTGCAAAGATGAAATTAATAATAGTTATCAAATGAATTACGTTATAGAATTCGCCGCAAAGAGGTACAAGAAATGATACCATTGATTACTCCTGAAACGCTATACACTGGGTACATAGAACACATGAAGTCAATTAGTAATAAAAGTCATGAATTAAAGCTGCCAAATTACATTAGCAAACTCCGTAAATGGAGTTTGCTTTTCTTTGCCAAGCAAGGAAAGGCAAATGAATACCAAGTGTGGACTGAGGCGTAAGGTAAACGAGGAAAGCATCGAAGAACTATATGAAGCGTCATAATATATTGCGTATATTTCATAAATAACATATAATGGGAGTAAAACTATAGGAGGTTGCTCCCATGAGAAGGATAACCATTCCGGATGCTGAAAGCTTTATTGCGGCAATTCAAGACGAATTATCACGAACAAAGGAAGGACGATACTTTCATCGACTTGCTGTTGTCTTACATGTATTACGTGGAGCTAGCACCTACGAGGCATCACGTGCTTTCGGATTCTCGTCCAGAACTATCGAATACTGGGTTAAAAGACTGGCTTCCAACGGGCTTAACGGACTTTGGGACGGAAAGCATCCCGGCCGACCAAGCCGTCTCTCCGCTTTACAAATACAACAGCTACGAAAAGAATTACGGCGTTCTCCGAGAGATACGGGTTACGACCAAAACCTGTGGGATGGCGTATTATTATCGCACCACCTGGAAAAGAACTACTCTGTATTGCTCAGTGTACGGCAATGCCAAAGACTATTCCATCAGATGGGATTCAGCCTGCAGAGACCTCGCCGAAAGGCTAGTGAAGCCGATCCTCTCCAGCAGGAGTCCTTTAAAAAATTCTCCGAGTGGATGAAAGACCCCACTGTGCAGCTCTGGTGCGAGGACGAAGTCCATTTCCAGCGGCACAGCAGCCTGATAAGGATGTGGGCACCAAAAGGACAGCAGCCTCGCGTATTCTCTCCTTCGGTCCGTCACAAACTGGGCTTTTTAGGGGCACTCAATCTGAAAACAGGCAGTCTCCTAACAAAAGAGGCTCAAATTTTCAATGCCGAGACCTTTGGCGACTTTATTCGTTATCTCCTCGAATCCACACCAGGGAAAATATACCTTATTCTGGACAATGCCAAATGGCACAGAGCGAAAGGTTTGAAAGACTTGTTCGAGTCCAATCAAGACCGTCTGGTACGAATCTTCCTGCTGCCATATTCACCCGAACTCAATCCGGTGGAACGAGTTTGGCGAATCACTCGTCGGCAAGTAACTCACAACCGCTATTTTCCCTCGCTCACAGACCTAAGAATAGCTTTAGTATCTCAGTTTACGAGATGGGAGCAGCCTAATGGTACTCTTAAAGTATTATGCGCAAATATTTAAGGCGTTACATATACATCCGGATGAGTGGCGCAGTGCATATCTTGATTCCTACCGCTTCATATTGACGAATTGCAAGGGAATATCGTAGTCCTGTTCTTTAAGCAGCCGCATGATCTCCTGTAAGTCATCGATCTGCTTCCCGGTGATCCTGACCTGATCATCTTGAACTGCAGGCTGGACTTTGATCTTGAGACCTTTGATATATTTAACCATCTTCTGACAGGTCTCTTTGGGGATACCTTCTTTGATGCGGACATCCCTCTTTACCGTGCCGCTGGACGTGGTTTCGATATCCTTGAAATCCAGACACTTCGGGTCCAGCTTGAAGCGGATGCATTGAGCTCGCAGCATCTCGGAGACAGCCTTGATCTTCAACTCGTCTCCCGTCGAAACATGAATGTTTTTCTCTTTTTGATCGAGAACGACCTCAGATTTCACATTTTTAAAATCGAAACGCGTGGAGATTTCGCGAGTGACGTTATTTATCGCATTATCCAGCGTTTGCATATCCACTGTGCTCACTACATCTACTGATGGCATCTTTACCTCCCTCGGTTGCACGATACAATCTGTGCAATGCTATCTGTCTCGTGCATTATATCATGAGCATCACGTGAAAGACCTTCGGACGAAGGTCGCGATAAACCCTCCAGCTTCTCACTAAATCGATTATCGAAAACCTATCTTAATCCATCGAACATATGAAACAAAGCCAGCATAGGATGGCGGAAAACCATGCGAGGACCGGCATACCGCATAACCATCCTGATTTTTTCTCTCATCGCAGGCTGATAACAATGCGCCGGGCACTTAACACACGTTGCTTTGTTTTCTTGAAATGGGCACTTCCTGAGGCGCTCCAGTGCATAATACAGAAGCTCCGTACACTCTGAGCATACCAAAGCACTACGATGAGTACCTCTGCAGTATATAGATACCATGGCTGAAATGGTCTTGCTTTCCCGTGTTATTCTGGGGTGTTTATTAGGCATAGAAGAATAGAGTACGGCAAAATGCGCTTCCGATCAAACCACAAATACACAGAGATCATCCGGAACACAAGATAAACACTTCCACATAATCTAAACTCTTTCGGCTGATTATCCGTTATATAAGCAATAAGACTATGTAACAAGACACAAAAGGAGGACTGAATGAAATCAGGAAAAATTCTAACCATGCTCTTTGCGATAGCAATTGCCGCAACTTCTCTGGCAATGGTATCGACCAATCTTCATGCCGAAGCTGGGCAAGGCAATTTAACGATCAATGTCACTGCGGACAAGACCTCAGCATCACAGGGAGATACGATTACCTATACGTACACAGTATACAATGGCACCAGTGATAATATTACGAATATCGCCATCAGTGACAGTAAATTTGGAACCATTTCACTTCCGGTAACTATGCTGGCCTCTACTGAGAATGTGACAGCAACCTATGCTTATGCTGTTCTTACATCAGATCTTCCCGGTCCGATTGTGAACAAAGCTACTGTTCAGGGAACAAACAGCACCAGTGAAAATCTCACCGCAACGAGCGATCCAGTTTCAGTAGCACTTACGGCTAATAAAAACCTGATGACTAAAGCGGAAATTTTGAAATTTAGCGGCGTGCCAGGGAAGGGTATAGATACGGCACCAGGTTTGCAAAAATACTTCAACAGCAATTCACAGGCAGCAGATCATGCAGGGAAGAAAGCTAAAAATGGTAAAAACTACGGTAAAAACCACGGTGGAACTGATGATGGGGAAACTGACGATTAAATAATAATTTTCGAAGTAAAAATTATAGAGGAGGCGCTAACGGATAGCGCCTCCTCTATATATAATGATGGTATGCAACACTATTTGCCCGAGACCAAAAACGATCCCGCTATAATAAATACATCGGGGAAAGGATCCTCAGCTACATTACCCTCTGAGCTGGCATTAATACCGATCCCGCTGGCAGGGCTTGCCATGTCGATTATTCTCGGTATCAAAGGTAACGAATGGGCATGTCAAAACTGTACAAGGTAAAAGTAGAGAAAATGGATTATTTTCTGAAGATATTAAGAAATCTATCTTGATATTCTGTAAAGAGCCCCCATCGTTTGAGTTCTGCTACAAGCTCTGACGCATGCTGTGGGTCATCTTTAACTTTCTTGAAGAGTTCTTCAATTTGCTCTCGAGCGTGCTTTGGAACTCCCTGCTCATCAACTTTAAGAAGCCCATATTGTTGGAATTCTGCAATGTTCTGGTGGAGTGATCGGCTGGTTAGTTCATAGGTAAATTTAATAAGTGATACGTCCCACAGTTCTTCAAAGCCGATGATGATGGCACGCAACGGGTCGCGCTGATTATCTATTTGCTGATTAATGGTATTGATTATCTGCTCAAGCGGTTCGGAGACAATATTCATCTCGCGAGGTTCATTTTTGTAAGCGTAAAAGATACCTGGAGCATATGGATTTTGTGATTCCATGAGCTCGATGAATCGCCTCGCCTGTCCGCTGAAACCTTCGAGATTAATGAGATATGATGGTGTTACTATTTTAGGTTTGGCAGCAATAACGCGACCTTCTCGAACTACGTTAACTTTATCCATCAATTCGGTAATCAGGTAGTAGTAGATGTTTGTGCTGCCAAATGTGGCCAGATTTTGCTCCGGAGATCTCAGCACTTTTGTATGTTCAATGGCATGTTGGATTTTCTTATCTAGTTCCATCGGACGTTCAACTCTTTTTAACCGAAATAGGTTTTAATGGCCTTGAAATTTCGACGCACATTTTTACCTTCGATGATATCTCCGAACTCTGTACTATGTCCCGGCACGATAGTCTCGACATCCAGTAGTGACAGTCTATTAATGCTTTCTTTTAATGCTGACAGTTGGCCTCCGGGGAAATCCGTCCGTCCGATGCTGCCGAAGAAGATAACGTCACCAGTGATCAATAATTTCTTCGCTGGCCAATATAAACAGACTGAGCCTGGAGAATGTCCCGGAGTGATCAAAACCTGCAGTTCCAGCCTTTTATTCCCCTCTCCAAAAATGAGCGGCCCTTCCTGCAGGTACATTGATGTAGTAAATTCGGGCGATTTCATACCGAACATCGCGTTCATTCTGACTCCCAGCGTGAGACGGAAATCATCCTCGCTTTTAGACATGGCTATTTGAATAGGGTTTTTCTGCAAGAGGGTCCCATTTGCCTCGCAGTGATCAATATGGCTATGAGTATTGATGATAAGTCCAACATCGTCAATGCTGAACCCATCTGTTTTGATGGCTTCTCTCAGCGAATTGATACAGTCTTCTCGTGTTTCGTTGAATGTGTGTCCGGGATCAATAAGAATATGTGGACGGCTTCCCTCCAGTACGTCGGTAAACAGGCAGCTATTGCAATTGTTACCGTTTCCGTACCACAGATAGCAATGCAAGTTATCGGCGAGAGATTTTGATATTTGATGGTTTGATGAACCGGATCTCATGATCCTAAGTGCTCCTTTTGATCATACGACGATACTTCATAAAACTAATTATCACAGAAAAAGAGATACTTTAGCAATTAAAACAGATGAGGCAATTGTGGATCGTTTGGCATGGTGTGCAGCAGACATATGGAGTCTATGCTAAGGCCAGTGCATGAATTAATGTTGAATCTACGTTGTTGTGGGTATCTTCGGTCAAATTGTCTGCGATGAGATTCGCAACCTGTACGAGTTTATTCTGCTCAGCGTTTTCCATGTATTCAACGAACTCTTCGATTTTCCTGTTCAGCATAATTTGACGTTCGACAGATAATTTTTTAGAACGCGGCAGGCCCAGTATCGGTTGTACAAACAGGATTGGCCTCAGTAGTGCAGTCAGAAAAAGGAATTTAGCTGGACGATTTATTTTGATAGCTTTCCATGTTTCCCTGTCTCTATCCGATGGCTGAAGCAGTTCCAGTGCAAATTGTGACTGGCAATCGATATATTCGTGTTTGATCAGGAATCTTGTTGCCTCAATGTCCATAACTGCGGCAGCAAGGTAGTTTAACGCTGTATCGAGTATTGCCGCATCAAGCCCCTTGATCATTGCCGTATGTCGGCATTCTTCTGGTATTCTGAAAATCCGAAATTCCAACGAGCCATGCAGTACCGTATGAGCAGCTTCATGTCTTATTATGCCGAATCTGGCGAGTTTCGAAAATTCTTTGAATCGTTCATAACAGACGATGATTCTCGGGTAGTTGTGGATGATATCATGCGTGCAGATGAGGGACTGGATACCATTTCCCTGTTCTGCATTCAGAATACCCATCCTGAGATTTTCCTCTCTCAGGA
>DIKB01000028.1:7892-12380 GCA_002421445.1 Dehalococcoidia bacterium UBA5629
GCGCCGCCCGGGATACGACCTTGCGTACTGACGTTGACTTCCGTTTTTGACATAAGTTTTTACACGCAATGGTAAAAAGGTTTATTCGTGAAGTCAATCATTATGTCTTCACGATGCAACTATCATGCTTTCTATTCTGCAGATTCACAACCATGTACGGTGTTATATTGCCAGCTCAGTGTAATCACTATAAATCAGGAGCCGATACTACTTCGATGTGCCGAAAACATCCGGATTGTTTGACGGATATCGTGATGTCCCTCCGCTGCTATCTGTTGACTTAATATAGTAATAATACTCGGTATCTGGCGCAAGTCCCGATATGGTGACCTTGTGTTGCGTAACTCCTGTCTGATCCTGTGCGGGTGTTGACAGACTGAACGTCGTACCAGTTGCATCTGCAGCGGGGTCCCATTTTGACGAGAGCTCATAAATAACCTGGCTGCTGGCTGCTTTAGTCGTAGTCCACTCGATATCTACACTTGTTGTGCCGGCTGTTACATATACCGATGTGCTGTCTATGATCCCGCTTGATGCGCTGGGAGTTGTTGTCGGCGTTCCTGTGACGGGCGTCGTTGTCGGCGTTCCTGTACTGGGCGTAGTTATTCCTGGCGTTACTGTCGTCCCTGATTTCCAGGGTGGATTTCCAAAAAATGCCCAGTAGCTGAATCCTGCCAGCCCGACGAGCAGAAGAATTAGCATAAAAATCAGGACTGTGCCTGAGGAAGATGACTGTCGAGGTGGCGGCGCTCCCCATCCCTGCTGACCTTGCCGTCCGCCATATTGTTGTTGACGCGGGCTGCTACCTTGTTGCTGACCATAGCCACCCTGCTGCGGATAGCCGCCTTGCTGTCCCCAACCGGGTTGTTGTTGACCATAGCCACCCTGTTGCTGCGGGTAACCGCCTTGCTGTCCCCAACCGGGTTGTTGTTGACCATAGCCACCCTGTTGCTGCGGGTAACCGCCTTGCTGTCCCCAACCGGGTTGTTGCTGACCATAGCCACCCTGTTGCTGCGGGTAGCCGCCTTGCTGTCCCCAACCAGGCTGTTGTTGACCATAGCCGCCCTGTTGCTGCGGGTAGCCGCCTTGCTGTCCCCAGCCACTCTGCTGTTGCTGACCGGAGGAGAGAGTTGCGCCGCAACTCGTACAAAATTTGCTTGATGGATCAATGGCTGATCCACAATAAGGACAGGCGCTGGCAAGCGGTGTGCCACATATACTACAGAATTGAAGACCGATGGGGTTTGGCGAGCCACAATTGGGACATCTTATTTGTTGCATGCTGTTGCTCCTCTGGATATCATTGCTCCAGCCATGACTTTTTTCGTATTTGTACGTGAGTTATATTCATCGTTGCTTCGATTATACTTGAACCTATCGAAAAGGGCAATAGTTTCACCGGTCATCGCTGTGGACCGATAAGAATTGACAGTCCTCATTTTCGATCGATAATTCAGTCAGTATAGTACCTATTGTGTTATTTCTTGGTGAGTCCGTCCAGCATCTGTTTGGCATATTGTATCATTGCAGGGTCATCTGTCAGCTCAAGTTCTTTGTTGAAATCAGCTCTGGCTTTTGCCGGGTCATTGACAGCCGCATAAACGGTGCCTCTATATTGATATGCCTGTGCTATATTGGGGTTGAGTATGATGGCTGAATTCAGATCCAGAAGTGCCGATTGATAATACTGGGTATTGAAATAAGCCCAGCCTCGGGCTACATATGCCATAGGATACTGGGTGGTGATATCAATGGCCTTGGTGGCTTTTTCGATTGCCAGATCATACCGCCCGAGTCTATTGTAGTAAAGAGCTAAATTAGTCCACGCTTCAACCAGATTCGGCTGAATCTTCGTAGCCTGGGTCCAGTCATTGAAGGCAAGATCGGGTTGTGAGGCATATATATAAACGATTCCCCGTTCGTTATATACATTTGCAGCGTTCGGAATGAGCGCAATGACCTTGCTGAAATCCGCAAGGGCAAGATCGAATTTGTGTAGATAGTCGCGATAGGCAAGCCCACGCTTATAGTATGCATCGGCATGATTAGGATCGCGTTCGATGGCCTTTGTCCAATCGGCAATAGCTGATTCCAGGTCATCTTTCCCAACATAGGATAAGCCGCGTTGATAGTAGTACTCCGCCTGGGCAGGGGATATCTCTATTGCTTTCGTTAGATCAGCCAGCGCCATGTCATACTTCCCTGACGATCGATATGCCTCAGCGCGGCTTACATATGCGTTGACCAGTTTTGGATCGAGTGCGATCGCTTTATTCCAGTCCGCTATTGCCAGATCCACCTTCTGCTGGAGGTAGAAAGCGATGCCTCGATAGGCAAAAGCGCGTGCCATAGTAGGGTCAAGCTCGATAGCCTTATTGAAATCTATTACTGCCAGATCGGATTTTTGCACATCCAGATAGGCATCGGCTCTATCAAAATAGACGACGGCTTGTTTAGGATCGATCTCTATTGACTTTGTAAAATCCTTGATAGCTTCATCGGCGTTGCCGAGCTTGAGATAGGCGGTACCTCGTTTATAGTAGGACACTGCCTGTTTGTTATCGAGTTCAATCGATTTATTCAGGTCGGCAATGGCCGAATCATATTGACCTTTGATGATGTAGGCGGCGCCGCGCTGATCATAGGCAATAACGAGTTTAGGGTTTGCTGCTATGATTTTGCTATATTCCGCTATGGCGCCATCGATATCTCCTTTGGTGAATAGCTCGTCGCCTTTCGCTACAAGCTCTGAAGCAGAGGGGCCGCAGGCGGATAAAAACACTATTGCGCACAGGACAGCGCATAAAAAAATATTCTTGTTCAACTTCATTGACTTATGTGCTCCTTTTTATCATTCTACCTTGATAGTTTTTACAATAGCAAATATATAGCATGTACTTAATTCAGATTGACGTATGGATGGTTAACGGTTAACATATCCGTGGCAGCATCTCACCCGCAAGCATATCAATTATTCGTGATGCCCCGAGCGATGTTTTCATCGTTACTCTACCGATGTGCTGATCGGTTACAGTGCCAATAATGGTTGCACGGTGTCCGTATTTGTTCTGTCTCATTGCATTGAGCACAGATTCTGCCGCGTCCGGTGGCACGATCGCTATCAGTTTTCCTTCATTCGCAACGTAAAGAGGATCAAACCCCAATAGTTCGCAGGCAGCTCGTATCGCATCGTGGACGGGGATAGCGGTCTCCTCTATGTGAATGCCGACTTTCGATTGTGCGGCGATTTCGTTCAATGTGGTGGCCAGGCCGCCGCGGGTGGGATCGCGGAGGCAGCGAATATTCGGTGCTGCCTTGATCATATCGGCAACAAGGCTGTTCAGAGGAGCACAGTCACTTTCCACCGGCACAGAGAATTTAAGACCCTCTCTCTGACTGAGGACGGCGATGCCATGATCACCGATTGTACCGCTCACAATAACTTTATCGCCGGGGCGTGCATTGGACCCTGAGATATCGATTCCGTCAGGAATAACGCCGATTCCAGCACTGGTGATGAACAGATTATCGGCGCAGCCTTTATTGACAACCTTCGTATCGCCGGTGACGATAACAACTCCGGCGTCTTCAGCGGTTTTTTGCATTGAAGTGACAATCTTTGTCAGGTCGCTGACGGGGAATCCTTCCTCGATAATCATCGCGGTGCTAAGATACAGCGGCCTTGCTCCACTCATTGCAAGGTCATTGACCGTGCCGCAAATAGCGAGCTTGCCGATATCTCCACCCGGGAAAAAGATCGGGTTTACGACGAAGCTGTCTGTGGTGAAGGCGATTCTGCCCGATAGATCGAAAATTGCCGAGTCATCCATCCTGTTCAAGATCGGATTACTGAATGACGCGGCGAAGGTTTTGGCTATGAGGTCGTGGCTCAGCTTACCGCCGCTGCCATGGCCGAGACGAACGATATCATCCATAGGTCTCTCCGTAAAGATAATAGGCAGAGCAGGCACCTTCATGAGAGACCATGCAAGGGCCGATCGGGTTCTCCGGGGAACAGACAGTGCGGAACAGCTTGCAATCGGACGGGATTTTCAATCCCTGTACAACTTCACCGCAGAGGCATCCTTTTGGCTCCATCGGCGGAGGTACGGTCACTAAAAATTGTTTCAGGGCATCGAACATTTCATACTCTTTGCGGATCGTCAGGCCGCTTGACGGGACAGCGCCGATGCCTCTCCAGTTAGCGGTGGTTGGTTCGAATACGCTGTTCATGATGTGAAGGGCGTGCATGTTTCCTTCGGGCTTTACGCCTCTGGTATAGGCGATCTCTACCTTAGGCTCACTTTTTTCAAATTGTTTGACCAGCATGGCTACGGTGAGCAGGATATCCAGCGGTTCAAATCCCGATATGACACAGCCGATGCCATACTTGTCCGGTATGAACTGGTATGGTTGTGATCCGATGATAGCGCTGACATGCCCGGGGCCGATGATGCCGTTGACCTTCGTTTCTCCGAGGTCGAGAAT